>JAGOBZ010000044.1 GCA_017999015.1 Kiritimatiellia bacterium | reverse complement strand
TTATGAATCGTTTTTTCGGGGTGGTTTTGTTTTTCGCGACGGCTGGGGTCATGTCGGGGGTGCTCGCGCAGCCGCCGCTGATTTCGGTGGTCAAAAAGGGGGCGGATAAAAATACCGTCTCGCTGGCCGGCGTGCAGGCGCCTGGGCCGTACGGGCAGATTTTTGTGAAAACATTGGCGCGTGACCTGGAGCTTTCGGGATGGTTCAAGATCGCGCCGTCGGGCGCGGTGGTCGTGAAGGGCTCTGTGGCGGACGCGGGGTCGGGCATCCAGAGCGGTTGCCGCGTGGAGTGGCCCGGCAAAGCCTTCAACTGGTCACGCGCTTCGCTGGGCCAGGCTGAGGTGCGGCGTCAGGCGCATCAGCTCGCCGACGAGATGGTCAAGCTGATCACCGGCGAGACCGGCATTGCCCAGACCCGCATCGTCTTTGTCAACCGACGCGGCCGCAACAACGCGGATCTCTACGTCTGTGACGCCGACGGCCAGAACGTCATGCAGATCACGCACGACAACGTGGCGGCCGTCGGCCCGCGCTGGGCGCCGAACGGGCGCGATATCTACTACACCAGTTTTCTGAAGGGCTATCCGGCGGTCTACCGCATGGTGGCGGGCACTGAGCGCAAGGCGCTGGCGGCGTTCAAGGGACTGAACACCGGCGCGGCGATCTCGCCGGACGGCTCGCGTGCCGCGTTGGTTCTTTCTTATCAGGGCAACCCGGAGCTGTATGTGCTGACGTTGGCCGGCGGCAACCTGACGCGGCTGACCCAGACGCCCCACGGGTCAGAGGCCAGCCCCTGCTGGTCGCCCGACGGGCGCAGCATTGTTTATGTGAGCGACATCGACCGCACGCCGCAGCTTTATCTGGCGGACGTGGCGACGCGCCGCTCGCGCCGGCTGACCTACAAGGGCTCCGAAAATGTCAACCCCGACTGGCATGCCAAAGGCGGGATTGTCTATGCGACCAAGCGCGGCGGAGGCTATCAGATCGCCGCGTTCAACCCTCAAGAGGGTGAACGGTCGGCGGCGATGGTGACGCCGCCCGGCAGTTACGAGCACCCTTCGTGGGCGGCGGACGGGCGGCATGTGGTCTGCTCGAACGGTGGCGCGCTCTACATTCTTGACACTCTGGGGGATCCTGCGGTACGGTTACTCAACGTTGCCGGTAATTGGATGTCTCCGGATTGGTCTGAGCGTTAATAACGGTTCATGAGGAGTTCACGTATGCATATTCGTTCGGTCGTCTTTGTCAATGTCGCGCTGGTCGGCCTGCTTCTCGCAGCGGGTTGCCGCATGCCGTGGTCCAAAAAAGGCGGAGCGGGCGGCGGCGCCGGCGGCTCCGGGTTGGACGATCCCACGCTGCTGGAGACCACGGACATTCCGTCGGTGTATGACGGTGCCGGCAATCTGGTCAGCGGCG
The DNA here is from genome assembly GCA_017999015.1 of Kiritimatiellia bacterium. Taxonomy (GTDB): domain Bacteria; phylum Verrucomicrobiota; class Kiritimatiellia; order RFP12; family UBA1067; genus DUPH01. The sequence goes on along the minus strand of JAGOBZ010000044.1, from coordinate 11,518 downwards.
CGCGTTTCGAGGACACGCTGCAGCCCGTGCAGGGCGTGACCTTTGCGCCGGTCTACTTCGCGCTGGACAGCTATGCGCTGGCCCCCTCCGAAATCGCCAAGGTCGAGCAGGTCGCTACGCACCTCCAGCAGAACGCGAACCACGTGCTGGTGGTCGAGGGACACTGCGACGAGCGCGGCAGCAACGAGTACAACCTGTCGCTGGGCGAGAACCGCGCCATTTCGGTGCGTACGCGCTTGGCCGAACTGGGCGTGTCGGGCGATCGCATTCAGACCCGCAGCTATGGCGAAGAGAAGCCCGCCGTGGCAGGTGCCGGTGAAGAGGCCTGGCGCCTGAATCGCCGCGGCGAGTTCTCGCTGTTCCAGAAATAAGCGGGCGTGCAGGGGCTTCCGGGTATGTCGTATTTTCCTAGTCTGGCGTTCCTCGGCGGCTCCGTGGGTGCGAGTGAATGGGTGGTGCTGTTTGTGGTCGTCCTGATTGTGGTCGGCCCCAAACGCCTGCCTGAGATCGCGCGCAAATTGGGCCGCACGATGGAGATGTTCCGTCGTGCGGCTGACGAGTTTAAAGATCAGTTGATGACCATGGATCAGCCGCCGCTGCCCGCTTCGCAGCCGTCGCCTGACACCGCGTATGGCGGTGGCGACACGCCGGCCGACACAGCCGAGCCGTACGACAATCCCTACCCCGACGTTGCGGAATATCCCGGCAACGAGGATCAGGTCGCCGAATGGTCGGCAGGACCGTCGGAGGTGCCGACCGACCCGCAGGGCGTGGCGGAGGCGGAGACGGAGACGCCGGGTACGCCCGAAACGCCCGTGGAGCGCGCGACATGAAGATCGGACGGTTCTCGATCAAGAAGCACGGCGAAGCCGATGACTACAATGATCCGCCGCGGCCGTTCATGGAGCACCTGATCGACCTGCGCGACTGCCTGCTGCGCTGCGCGGTCGCTTGGGCGGCGTGCGAGGTCGCCATTGTCCCGTTCGCGCCGAAAATCACCGAATGGATTATTGCGCCCGCCGGGCTCGCCACGGACAAAGTGCAGGGGCTCGGCTGGACGGCGGGCTTCAGCATTCTGCTCAAGATCATGCTTTGGGGCGGCACGGCCCTCAGCCTGCCGTTTCTGCTCTTTTTCATCATGCGCTTCGTTTTCCCGGGATTGAAGCGCAGCGAACGCTCGATCATTGTCTTTTGTCTGTTCACCTCGACGCTGCTCTTCGGCATCGGTGTCTGGATGGCCTACGCGGCGACGCTGGAGATCGCCATCGAGGTCCTGCAGAAAATCAACGCGTGGGTGGGCATCAAGGTCGATATCGTGCGCCTCGACGAGCATGTCGATATCGTCATCAAGACCATCATCGCCTTCGGGCTGGCCTTCCAGCTTCCGCTGCTGCTGCTGGTGCTGGGCTGGATCGGCCTGATTCCCTCCGAGGCGCTCCGGACACGGCGCCGCATCGCCATCGTGGTGATTTTCGTGATCGCGATGGTCCTGACCCCGCCTGATCCGGTCTCGCAGATCTTGATGGCGCTGCCGATGTGCGTGCTGTACGAGGCCTGCATCTGGATTATCCGCCTGCGCGAGCTGGCGCGGCGGAACAAGACTGACGACGACGAACCCCCCGCGCCGGCCGGCGGCGCGGACTGAGAGAACTCGGGAGGCACGCCATGGCACGCACGGCGACACGTACACGCACCACGCGCGAGACAGACATCGCGGTGACGCTCACTCTGGACGGCAGCGGCGTCAGCCGCATCGAAACCGGCATCGGCTTTCTTGACCATATGCTGGAGCTCTTCGCGCGGCATGCGCTGATAGACCTCGACGTGAGCGCTAAAGGCGATGTGCACGTGGACTACCACCACACCGTCGAGGATGTGGGCTTGGTGCTCGGCGCCTGCCTCAACGCGGCGCTCGGCGATCGCCGCGGCATCCGGCGCTACGGATTTTTTCTGCTGCCGATGGATGAGGCGCTCTGCGAGGTGGCGGTCGATCTGGGCGGCCGCCCGTTTCTGGTCTTCGCCAGCGCCCTGAAGCATCTCAAGGTGCGCGATTTCGAAGTGAAGCTGCTGGAAGAGTTTTTCCGCGCGCTGTCGGTCGAGGCGCGCCTCAACCTGCATGTGCGGCAGGTGTACGGCGACGAGACACACCATGTGTGCGAGGCCATGTTCAAAGGGTTCGCGCGTGCGTTACGTATGGCGGTTGAAACCGATCCGCGCGAGACGGGCATCCCCTCAAGCAAGGGAACGATCGGATGATCATTCTGCCCGCGATCGATTTGAAGGACGGCCGCTGCGTGCGGCTGCGGCAAGGCAAGGCCGATGACGTGACGGTTTACGCCGATGACCCGGTGGCACAGGCGCTGGCCTGGCGCGAGCAGGGCGCGGAGCAGTTGCATGTGGTGGATCTGGACGGGGCCTTCCAAGGCGAGCCGCAGCATACGGCGGTGATCGAGCGCATCGTGCGGGCGATCGGCATCCCGGTCGAGGTGGGGGGCGGGTTGCGCAGCGATGCGCACGTCGAGCAGCTCCTGGCGGCCGGCGCGGCGCGCGCGATCATCGGCACGCGCGCGCTGGAAAGCGTCGAGGCCCTGGCCGCGCTCGTGCGGCGTTTCGGCGACGCCATCGCGGTCGGCATCGACGCGCGCGACGGTTTCGTGCAGGTCAAGGGATGGGTCGAGACCACCGGCACGCGCGCCACCGCCTTGGCGCAACAGGTTGCGGAAGCCGGCGTGCGCACGATCATCTACACCGACACCGCGACGGACGGCATGCTGGGCGGGCCGAATCTGACGGCCATGCGCGAGATTTGCAGGGCCGTGCCGGCCTGCCGCGTGATCGCATCCGGCGGCGTGAGCGCCCCGGAACATGTGCTCGCCCTCAAAGCGCTGGAATGCGCCAATCTGTTCGGCGCCATCGTCGGCAAAGCGCTCTACGACGGCAAGACGACGCTGGCTGCGATGTGCGCCGCTGCGGTCTGAATGCCCGTGCGGGGATGCGTGCGGAGATACTCTATGCTTGATCATGTTGACGTCACTGTATTAAAAAACGGGGCGACCGTCGTGTCGTCGCGGATGCCCGATGCGGAGAGTGTTTCCGTTGGCATTTGGGTGGGGGCCGGCGGCCGCCACGAAACGCCGCGCCTTGCAGGCGTCAGCCACTTTCTCGAGCACATGCTCTTCAAAGGCACGCCGACACGTTCGGCGCTGGCGATTTCGCAGGCGATCGAGGGCCGCGGCGGTTATCTGAATGCCTACACGCAGGAGGAGAGCACCTGCTACTACGCGCGGCTGCCGCACGAATATCTGGAGCAGGCCTTCGACGTGCTGGCCGACATGTATCTCCACGCAGTGATCGGCGAGGAGGATTTCAACCGCGAGCGCGATGTCATCCTCGAAGAGATCAAGATGTACCAGGATCTGCCGCAGCACGTGGTGCAGGAGAAGCTGCAGGAGGTCATGTTCAAGGACCATCCGCTCGGGGCACCGCTTTCCGGCGACGAAGCCGCGCTGCGGCGCATGACCCGCGAGACGCTGCTGCGCTACATGGCGCGTGCCTATACGCCGCCCGCCTCGATCTTTGTCTTTGCCGGGCGGCTCGACCACGCCGCCTGCGTGGCGTGTGTCGAGCGGGCGGTCGGTGCGCGGCGCGCGGCTAAGGTGTTGCCTGTCAAGCGTGTCGACGGCACGGTGGCGCAGGAGCGCCTGGTGTGTGTGCGCAAAGAGATCGCGCAGGTTCACGCCGTGGTCGGCTTCCGCATCTTCGGCCGACATGACGACCGCCGCTACGCGCTGCGCGTCTTAAACGGCCTGCTCGGCGAGAACATGAGCTCGCGCCTCTTCCAGAGCGTGCGCGAACGGCACGGCCTCTGCTATTCCATCCAGTCCAGCTTCCAGTTGTTCGAAGAGACCGGGCTCTTCACTGTCAGCGGCGGTTTCGACACGCAGCGCGCGCGCGCCGCCCTGAAGCTGACGGCCAAGGAGATCCGCCGCGTGCTGGCGTCAAACGTCGGCGCGGCGGAGTTGAAACGCACCAAAGAGTATTTGCTGGGGGCGTTCCGGCTGGGGCTCGAAGGGGCCGGCAGCCAGATGACCTACCTCGGCGAGTGTATGCAGAATTATGGGCGGTTCATCCATCCGGAGGAGACGATTGCGGCGATTCAGGCGGTGACCGCCGCAGATGTCCGGCATGTGGCGGAGGATGTCTTCGAGCCGTCGCGCATGACGCTCTCGCTGGTTGTGCCCAGCGCTCACCCGGTGAGCGACGAGGAGTGGATCGCCTGTCTCGATCTGGGGTGAGTGCCGCAGGGGGGCAACCATGAACCGCATCCTCTTTGAGGCTGACGAGCTGCTCGCGGACGGGACGGTGCGGCTGACCGATGCGCGCGCCGAGCACCTCCGCCGCGTGCTGCGCGTCGAGCCGGGCCAGACGGTCGCGTCCGGCACGGTCAACGGGCTTGCGGGGGTCTCGCGCGTGCTGGCGACCGGTGAAGCCGGCGTCCGGTTGTGTCCCGCGCACGACGCCGCGCTGCCTGAGCCCTGGCTCGACCTGCTGCTGGCCGTGCCGCGACCCAAGGTGTTGAAGCGCCTCTGGCCCCAACTCGCTGCGCTAGGCGTCGGACGCGTGGTGCTGCTGAACGCCGCCAAAGTCGAAAAGTGCTACTTCAGCAGCCAGTGGCTGGAGCCCGGCTCCTATCGTCCCCTGTTGCTCGAAGGATTGATGCAGGCCGGCCTCACACGCCTGCCCGAGGTGACGGTCGCACCGCGTTTCAAGCCGTTTGTCGAAGATGAACTGGATCGGCTCTTTCCCGGAACCGTGCGGCTGCTCGCGCATCCTGGGCCTCCCGCCGCCGTGCCGCCCTGCGACGGCACGCACGGCACGCGCCCAGTGTTGGCTGTCGGGCCCGAGGGGGGCTGGACCGGCTATGAGATGGAACACTTACGTGCGCACGGGTTCCGTCCCTTTTCATTAGGTGAGCGCATCCTTCGGTCAGACACCGCCTGCATCGCGCTGATCGCCGTGCTGGAATACGCTCTAAACAATTACGGTTGCGGCTCGTCCGCGCCGTACAGGTAGAGTGCGCCGTAGCTCCAGGTGGGCGGCTTGATTTCAGGAAAGTTGGCGCGGTCCATCGTCAACAGCACGTACCGGTGGGGATAGCCCTCGGGTAACGGCACGATGCCGGCCCAGATGCGTCCGGCGGGCTTGGGCCAATGAGGCTGGAGATCCATGCTGATTTCGCCGAGTTCCGCAAGCGACGGATAGGCATGGGCGCGCAGGTTGCCGTGCCCGCCCATCAGGGCGTAGACCTTGCTGCCGATGCGAGAGAGGGTGGTGCCGGTAGCGTTGGCGCCGATGGGCGGTGCGATGGTCGTGAAAGCGCCATCCCATGTGTCGGACTCGTGCAGGCTGGCGGTAATGTTGCCTTTGCCGTTGATTTGTGTGAAGGTGCTGGTGAGAAGACGCCACTTGCCGGCGGCAGCATCGTAAAAAATACTGGGATCCTCGTGACGTCCGGCTAACTGCGTGTTGGATATCAGAGCGGCGTGCATGATAGAGAAGCCGCGGCGGGGATCTTTGGCGGAGCGAGCCCGAAAGAGCTGGCTTTCGGCACGTCCCTCGCGGTTTGAACTGCCTCCGAAATCACTGGAGAAAGCCCGCCATTCCGCAGCGGAACGATCATAGAACAGGTGCGAAGCCACCGCATTGCGCAGCAGGCCGTCGCCGAAATCGAAGGCGATGACACCTTCGAAGCGAAGGTCGAACACGGAGGGGTCGAGACTGAAGACGCCTTGTGACGGATGCGGAAGGGCAATCCCGCGCATGGAAAAGGTGAACCATAGGCGCCCGTCCTCCAAAAACGGCGACAGGTCCTCGTAGGTGACGGCGCGGATGTCGGCCTGCCCCATGCCGGAGGAGAGGCGGGCGCGCGCACTGCGGATCACAGTCCGGCCTTGACCGTCGGACAGCAGATTGAAGGTGCAGCGCCGGGCAGTTTCGCAGCGGCGGAAGTCTAAGACGTCGCCAAAATGCTGTTTGCCTGCGGTTGCATGCGCGGGCGAGTCGTCAGTGTGGCCGTGGTAGGCGGTCACGCCGTCCTTCTCTGTGAAGAGCGCGATGTTACGCCCAGAAAGCTGCGCCCTGAGGATAAAAGGACAGGCCGGGAGTTCTGAGGAAAAACGGATCTCGCGGACCTGGCGCCCTTCCTGCCAGATACGCAGGAACAGGCCGGCCTCGGCACCGGCGCGGGCCACGGCTTGCACGCGGTCGCGCAGGCCGAGGCGCGCGAGGTCGATCGCCACTTCGGTGAAGCTGCTCTCAGACGGCGCTGTGAATTCGTCGATCGCGACATCGTAAGTCGCGAAAGGATTGACCGCGCCGACGTAGATACACACGGGGCTGCAGGAAGGCGTGCCGCCCAGTTCGAGACGCCCGTGTCTGAGAATCGGGATGAAGGCGGCGTCACACGCAGGCGTGTCGTTTGAGGAAACGAGGAAGGCCGGGTGCATGGAGGCGAAGGCTACCGTCTCAGCCGGTGCGAGTTCAGCGAGCGGGATATGTTGCGAGAAGACGAAGCGACGTACAGCCAAGCGTTGGAATTGCAGGCCCAACACATTGTCTGCCGCATTGACCGTCAGCGCGCACATGGCGGTCCCCGCGAGCCACAGCAGCCAACCCTCATTGAATCTTTTCATGCGGTTCCATTTCCGGTGTGAGTGTCAGCGGTGGCAGCGGCCGTTCTGGAGCGGGAAGCGATTGAAACCCGCACTGACCGATCGGCAGGCACTGGCTGCGGAAGATGTGTTCGAACTCGGTCTGCTCATGAGGGGCGCGCTCCATCGCGGGGATCTCGCGGAAGCGCGGGTCGGCAGCGAACCGCGTTCGGATTTCGTCAAAATAATCGAGATGGTCGGTGGCGATCTGCACGGTGCCGCCGATCTCAAGGCGGGTCCAGAGCGCGTCGAGGAAGAGTGGCGAGAAGAGGCGGCGGTTGTGGTGGTGGCGTTTGGGCCAAGGGTCAGGGAAGAAAACGTAAACGCTGCGTACCCGGTGAGCCGGCAACAGGTAGTAGAAGGTGTAGAACGCCTCAAGGCGGAGAATGCGGAGGTTGTCGAGTTTGAGGCGGCCGGCCTTCTTGTCCAGCTTGGCCACGCGCGACAGCATGCGCTCGATGCCGAGATACTGGGTCGCAGGATTTTGCGCGGCGCGCGCGGAAAGAAAGCGCCCTTTGCCGCAGCCGATCTCGATTTCAAGCGGTCGCGCGGGATCGAACAGGGTGTTGATCGGCAGGGGCTCGGTCAGGTTGGTTACCGGTATGATGTGTGAAAGAGGGAAGGATGTGGACATGGGGTTATATGGAGATAGGTTGGGGGGTAAGGCGACTGGTTAGCCCGCTACCCGGCGGAGCCGGAAATAAACGAGGGGACAACTTTCAACGCTCAACGTTCAATTTTCAACTCTCAAGGTACGTGGAGGCGTGTCGACTGGCGCGGCCATGCAGCCGAGCGCGGCGAGAAAGGCAGCGGCGGGGCGGACCGGGCGCAGCGTTTGACTGTCGACATGCGCATGGACCGTATAGCCTTCTGCGAGCAGGCGTCCGTCGCGCCGCACTTCGCAGGCGATTTTCAGGCGGACGCCTTTGAAGGAGTCGCACCAGGCCACGATCTCCAGCAGGTCGTCGTAGGTGGCGGGCGCATGGTACTGCACATGCGCTTCAAGAACCGGCAAGGCGTGCCCGCCGGCCTCCAGTTCGCGGTAGGTGATGCCGCAGGCGCGCATCAGCTCGTTGCGTCCGCGCTCGAAAAGGGTCAGATAGTTGGCGTAATAGACCACATGCATCTGGTCGGTGTCGGCATACGGCACACGGTAGGAGAGGGTGATGCGCTTCGGTTCAGACATCTGGGGCTCCTTGATCGGTTCAGGGCCAGTGTAGAGGGCTCGTCCGAGGTTGGCAAGCCCGCTTTTCGGGTAACGCGGGATTGACATCCGGGCCAGTGTGGCGCATGCTACAAACACGCTTTTATCTCATCCCTTTTGGCTAAGGAGGCGGCGCGAATGGTTGGTTCATTTCTGTTGCCGGCGGGCTTGCCGCTGGCCTCTCTGCTCAGTGGTTTTCTGACATCGAACATGATGGGAAAAGGCATCGTGCTGGTTCAGCTCGCCAGCTCGATCATGGCCGCCGCGATCATCATCGGTAAGAACAAGGAACTGAACAGCATCGCGCGCAACAGCAAACGTTTCTTGCGTGAATTTCTGCTCGGCCGCGATGTGCTCGACTACTATCTGCTGCGGAAAAAGGGTGTGATGACGGCGCTTGAACTGATCTACGACCGCACCTGCGAGCGCATGGTGAAGCTGCTCGATCCCGACATGCGGCGCTCGGTCATCGGCCGTCAAAGCGATGCCGGCCAGGCGGCGCTCTCGGTCCGCGAGATCGAACTGGTGCGCAGCACCTGCGAGCATACTGTGCAAGAAGAGGAGATCCGCGTCGAGCACGGCATGGGCCTGTTGGCGACGATCGTGACCGCCTCGCCGATGCTGGGCCTGCTCGGGACGGTGTGGGGCGTGCTGGACGCCTTCGCCGACATGGGGGCCAAAGGCACGGTGCTGCTTTCGGAGATCGCGCCCTCGATCTCATCGGCGCTGGTCACCACCGTCGTGGGCCTGCTGGTGGCGATCCCCAGTGCGATCTTTTACAATGCGCTCGCCGCCAAGGTTAGGCAGCTTTCATCCGACATGGTCGGGTTTGCCGACGAGCTGATGGGACGGGTCGCCTGTGAATTCCAGGGGAGGAGCGACTGATGGCTCTGCGGCGTCTGGGTCGCAAGAAGGATTCGAAGATCATCAACAACATCGACATGACGTCGTTGATCGACCTGACTTTTCTCTTGCTGATCACCTTTATCATTACGATGCCTGCGATCGAACAGGGCATCTCGGTGAAGCTGCCGCAAGGCAAAGCGGATGCGCTGCCGGTCAAGAAGTCGAACGTGGTCACGCTCGATGCCGAGGGACGGGCCTATCTCAACAACCGCGAGATCACCTTGGAAGATTTGGAGCGCACGCTGGGCAACCTCGCGGCGGATGATCCGGAGGTCGCGGTGCTCGTGCGCGGCGACGAGCGTCTGGAGTATGGCAAGGTGGTCCAAGTGATGAAGATTCTCTACAAAGTGCGGATCACGCGCATGGCGCTGGTAACGTTGTCGGAGTAGGGGGGCAGGTTTCTGGTTTCTGGTTTCGGGTTTCTGGTTTCTGGTTACACGTTTTAGGTCACAGGTTACGGGCGGAGAGTGCTGTTGAAGACGGGGCCGGTCAATTTCTATTCGTTGAAGTGGTCGATGGCGCTGCACGGCATTCTGCTGGCGGTGGCGGTCGCGGTGCCGCTGGTTCCGGGCTGCCGTCCCAAGGAACTCGCGATCCCGCTCGACTTCACGGTGGTGCTGGAGGAGAACCTTGTGGAGCCGAACGTGCCGGACGATCCGACGCCAGCTCCCGACCCGAAACCGCTGCCCGAGCCGCCCAAGCCGGCGCCGCTGCCCGAACCGCCCAAGCCGGCGCCGTTGCCTGAGCCGCCCAAGGACGCGGTGGCGGTCGAAAAGAAACCGGACCCGCCCAAGAAAAAACCGGAGAAAAAGCCCGATCCGCCCCCAAAGCAACCTGCAAAGAAACCGGACCCGCCCAAACCGCCGCCGAAAAAGCCGGAGTTCCAGAAAGGGCGCCGGGTGGAGTCTCCCAAGCCCAAGCAACCGCGTTTTGACGAACTCTACAAGCCATACGATCCGAGTAAGCCCGTCAGCACGAAACCGGTGACCGATAAAAAATTGTCACGGGCTGAGATCGAGAAGGCACTGCGCGACGGCGCGCGTGCCGGCACGCGCAACAGCATCCCCGAAGACGAGATGTCGCGCTGCGTGCTGCTGGTGCGGCGCGCGCTCTATGAAGCCTGGGTACAGCCGGGCGCCGCTGATGCCGGCCCGCGACCGGCCCTGTTGGATATCCGTCTGGACAGCACGGGCCGGATCGTCAGCTATCGTATCCGACAGTCCTCCGGCAGCACCTACTTTGACCAGACCGTGCTCAAAGCCGCCGCCAATGCGCAGCCCATCCGCGGCATCTCCCTCGCCTTTCTCAAGCAGTACGAAAACCTGACGGTCGAATTCAAGCTGGAATGACTGCCGGAGCCGCGGTCACGTTCCCCGAACTGTCCCGCATATTCATCGGCGTGCCCCCCGATCCGGTTCGGCTGCGGCTCGCGGCGGTATGAGGAACGTGACCGCCACTGGGAACAGCCGCGGTTTCGGATCGCGGTAGCGGTCGCGCAAGTGGGCGGTCTCACGGGCCAGCTCTTGCGGAATCTCCTCCAGCGGGGCGCGGAGTCCGCCGAGGTCGATCTCGCGCTGGCTCCGTTCCAGATCGGTTGCGTCACGCAGGTCCAACTGCATCTGGGGGTCTTCCTCCTGATCCAGCATCTCGCGGATCGACCGCGCCAGCTCATTCATGACGCTGGCGAGGTCAGCCACCTCTTTCTCCGAGCGCTCATCCAAAAAGCCCTGCAGGTTGCGCGTGCGTTCGTTCATGCGGCCTTCGAGCGCCTTGAAGGGCAAGGCGTTCGAATTTGCGGAGCACGACACGTTCGAATTCGGTCGGGCCGAGGAGTGGGGCGTTGAAGGCTGGGCGTTATTTCTCGCTGGACGCAACTTTTCGAATAACGGAGGTATTGCACGAAAGCTATAATTAATATACTGTTTGTGTGTGACAGAAACGGAGGAGCATGGAACGAAAGACAGACAAGCTTTATCTGATCGCCGAACGGCAGCAGGGTTTTTTCACGGCTGCACAGGCGGTGGCATGCGGCTATCCGACGTCCGGCCATGTGTATCACCTCAAGGCCGGCACGTGGCGGCGGGAATACCGGGGAATCTACCGCCTCGTGAGGTTCCCGATGTCGGACGACGAGCAGTACGTGCTGTGGTCGCTCTGGTCGCGTAACCGGCTGGGTGTGCCGCAGGGCGTCTATTCGCACCAGACCGCGCTGGCGCTCTTCGAGCTTTCCGACCTGATGCCGAAGCGGCTGCACCTCACGGTGCCGCCTGACTTCCGGCGCAGCGCGTCGATACCAGAGATTCTCGTGCTGCACAGGGGCCGTTTCGCGCCTGACGAGTGGGAGGAACGGCGCGGATACCGGGTGACGCGTCCGCTGAGAGCTGTAGCCGACCTGCTGGCCGATGCATCGGTCTCGAAGGATCATCTGCGGCAGGCGCTGGAGCAGGGCCTCGAATCCGGACTGATCACTCGCGCGGAGTTCGGACGCCACCCGATGTGCGGCGAACTTAAGGATCTCATGACACGGAGGCGGAAATGAAAAAAGCGTTTTATACGGATGCGAGCGCGTTCGGGCGCATGGCAGTTCTGTTGGTAGTTCTTTTCGTATTCAAGGGAAAGTGCAAGGTTGGCGGGCTGGCGGCGTTGCGGCGTGGCTCATTCCGCGTCGTGCGGGAAGAGCAGGTGCCACCTCTCGTTG
>JAGOBZ010000495.1 GCA_017999015.1 Kiritimatiellia bacterium | reverse complement strand
GAAATCCGCCATCTCTTCCTGCAGGTAGAGGCGGAAGTCGACGAGCACCCGGTCCTTCACCGGATCGGCGAGCGTCGGGGAACTGAAGATGTCCAGCTTGCGCTCGGCGAGCGTCGGCACGTCCGCCTCTGGGCGCCCTTGCCGGCGGCGCCACGCTTTAAACGCCGCCTTCGTGGAGGGGTCGTAGCCGAAGAAGGGCTTTGACCATGCGTCCCAGTAGAAAAACTCGCTCGAGTTCTGCGCCGCCGGATGGATACCGGCGAAACGGTCCGGGTACTTTTCGCAGAGGTGGCGCGTCATCGCGTCAAGGAACCGGCACGCCTTCTCTCGGTAGTGACGACAGGCGATGGAGGGCACCGGGCCCTTTGTCCCGTCGGCGTACGTGATCACGTCGTCGGGATACTTCTTCGCCCACCAACCCGACGTCTCCAGCTTGATGCGGGGGATGAGCAGCGCTTTCGGATTGGCGGCGAGGACTTCGTCACAGATATCGTCCAGCTCCGCCCATTCGTACGAGTAGTCATCCTGCCAAATCGTCTTCGGCACCATGAACGAGACGAAGTCAACGCCCGCGTCCGCCGCCATTTTCACCTGCACGGGGAAAGGGTCACGGCCCGTGAAAGGCCAATGCGTGTAGGTCGCGTTGTCGCAGGTATAGGCAGAGGGTGAAAGCAGGACGCCGTTCTCGGATGCCTTCGCCTCGAACGTCAGCAGATACCGGTGACCTTCAATGAACGGCGTCCGCTTGGTGTAGCAGTGGAACTGCGGATTCGGCTTCGGCCCTTTGTTCTTGGCCCACCCTTCGATTTTGAGGCAACCGTCATCTGTCACCCCCGCGCGGCCGCGCATGTCGTTGTCGTAGACGGTCCACGCCTTCGCGAACGCTTCTTGCGAGGCGAGCGACGCCGGGTCGAGGTAATCCGCGCCGGTCACCGTGTCGACGACGCGCACGTTACGGAGCAGCACTTCGATGTCCCTGCCGGACGGTATCCGGAAATGGATTGTCCCCGGATCGGCGGACTTTGGCGTGAAGGCGAGCTCGAACTTCTGCCACGCCGTCCCCGCGACAACCGGCCGGTGTCCGCGCCAACCCCAGAACATCCGCGGCGGCACCGCCTTGCCGTCCACATGGATCTGCGGCGCACCCGCCGGTCCCGGCCTCACGCGCACCTCCACCTCCGCCCCCGCCGTCGCCGTGAACACAATCACTCCCGCCATCAAAACGCAAAGCCTATTCATGTCATCCCCCCAACACGGAATCGATTTTCCACTCCATTTTATCACCACGAAGACAAGAAGGCCGCGGAGAATCTTCAAAAACGTCTGCCTTTGACCCCTTCGTGCTCCTCGTGTCTTCGTGGTGAAACGACTTGGCATTTATAGCCATTGTCGAGCCGTCATACGCTAATCAGCCCTGCTCAATCGCCACACGCGGGTCTCGCCCGCGCGCATGTATTCGGTGAAAGATGCCACGCCCTTCTTGGCCCCGTCCGCACCGAAGACCTCGCCGGCATCCATCCCTTCCGGCAGGCGTACGGTCTTGAGTCCGTCCGTCGCCGCATGCACCATCACGAAACCGCGCCCGGCCCCCAGCGTGTCGTCCGAGTCCAACCACACATGCACGCCACACCGGCGGCAGAACGCGCGGAACGCGCACTCGTCAGGCGGCTCCAGCATGTACGCGCTGCGTCCGGCTTCGATCTCTTTTTCGGCGCAGACGTTCACGCCGCGGTATGTTCCGAACACCTGCGCGCCCGGATCATCCGGCACGAACACGCGCGGCAGCAACAGTTCCGGCAACGCTCTGCCGTCCGCGAGTTTCACGGCCGCCGGTTGCCTTTCGTTGAAGATGTGCTCCGCAAAAGCGATGCTTATCAGGTCGGCCATCTCCGTGACGCCCTCTTTCGCCCCGTTATAGTAACCCGCCGCGCCGAAAAAGAGCGCCGTGGCGCCACTGCGCCGGCAGACTCGCTTGATCGCCGCGCGTTGCCCGGCCGTCACCGCGTGCGCGTTGAGAAAGACGTAGAGTTTGTATGCCGGCAGCGCGGGATTCTCGATATCCGCGATATGGTACTGGTCCCAGGCGACGCCCGTCCGGGGCAGTACCCACCGCTCAAAGCGTTGCCGCACCAGCAGGTCGAACGCTTCATTCGGAATGTGGAGCGTCGGCTCGGCGAACACCGCCACATCGGCAAGCGGGGCGCTGCCCGCATTCAGCGTCTCACCGCACACCTTGCGGCCCCGCGCGATCGTCTCCATCATTGCGGCGGAATGGAAGAGCCCGTTCCCCTCCAGGCAGAACCACCACGTCTCGTTGCCATGCGCCCAGCCCCACCCGAACGCGCGTTTAATCGCACTCAGGCTCTCGAACTCGTCCCGATGCCGCCAGTCGGAAGGTTTGTGGTAGAGATGCGTGCGCAGGTCGCTCTCGTCCCAGTAGACCTTCCCGTTCAGGCGGAACGACGCCTGGCAGTTGACTGTGAACCGTCCCGGCTCACCCGCAAAGCGTCCGCGGTAGGAGGTCGGCGAACAGAAGTAGTCGACGTCTGGGGAGGTCAACAACTCATGAAAGCAGGCATGTTCCGGAATGCCGTAGCCGAAAAAAACGCCCGTGAGCTTGTTTCCTCCGGTGCGCTCCTTCACGATCCGCACGGCTTTCTTGACGATGCCGGCGACCACCTGCCCGCGCCATTCGTGCCAATCCGCGCGCGGTTTTAAAGCCGCCGAGGAGGGCGCGATGTCACCGGCAAGATCGTTCGTCCACGCAGGCGGCGGCCCCGGCCGGACAATCCACTCGCTGCCCACGAACGCGCCGACCTGATACCCCA
>JAGOBZ010000494.1 GCA_017999015.1 Kiritimatiellia bacterium | reverse complement strand
GGGTGCGCCATGAAAAAATGACAGGGCCGTGCGGCGCGCGCCACCGTTTCTTCTTGCAGAGCCAGGTTGAGAGGGTTCAACACCGCGACCAACGCATCGCCGCCCAGCAGCGCGAAGGGCAGCACGCCCCGCACATGCACATAGGCCGGGGCCAGAACGGCCGCGGCGGCCCGCTGAACCTCGAAAAGTTCTATCGGGATCATCGGCATCTCGCTCTCCCGCTGCATCCGCTCCATCAGCGCGTCGGTCAGCTCCGGATGCTGTTCATCCAGCAAAACCAATGCCGATATCAAGGCCGGCACATCGGTGACCGGCCGGTCTGTCAGCACATGAAGAACGTCCATGCAGATTTCCTTGGGGAGAAATTCACGTTCTTTCCACAGCCAAACCAGATCCATCTCGGCAGCCGATGCCGCGCGCGAAAGAGCATGCACCTCGAGTCCGACATCCTGAAAGGCGGGTGCAAAAGCCGGCGCGTCAGCGCCCGGGATCCCGCCGGAGCCGGAAATATCACTGTGGTACTGGCCGCGCAGGATCTCGTCCTGGATTACAGCGGCCACCTTCTGGACCGCCGCGCGCGCCGGCGGAAAATCCGTGTAAGCGCTCAGATACCCGGCAATCACCTGGGCATTGTCGTAGTCCCTCTCGTTGAGCAACGTGTGCGCCAGCTTGATCAGGCAGTCACGTCGCTTCTCGTCCTGCCCGGTCTGTTCATAGGCGACGACCAGGAACTCCAGACTCGTCCGGTCCCCCGGCATCGTCTGCAACATCTGCTCAAAAAACGCGATCGCTTCAACCACTTTTGCATCAGGCTCAGCCATTTCACACTCTCCCGTAACGAGTAAAGCATTCTTCGTGCCCGTTGCCAACTCCGAAATCGTAATCGGGAGCCGGGAGCCGGGATTCATATTTCTATTATCACTGCAGGTCGCGCAACACCTGCCGGCAGCAGAGCACTTTTTCCAGCAGATCTTGCGGGATGTAGAAGTAGTGGTTCGAGGATTCGTATCCGATCCGCGAGTCCGCCTTGGCGAACGGTAGGAGTTGTTTCGCGACCGCCAACTCGGCACGCGCGGCGGCCCGCAGTTCGCTTCGGCACAGCGCGCGTTCGGGATCGGTCGCGGCGGCCTGCAGACGGTCACGCGCGGCAATGAAGCGAGCCTGATTGACGCAGGCCGCGATATGCAGCTCGGCGGCGCGGAACAGGCCCAGCTCGCGTCCGGCTTCGGCGCGCGCGGCCTCCTTCACCTGCGGCAGCAGGCTGCCCCACAGCCCGCACCCGTGCGCAAAACCGGCACGCACCTTCTCCATCTGCGCGATCCAGACCTCAGCCGGATACACCGCCCGCCAGCGTGCGAGATCATCATAAGGGATGCCGACCATGGTGGCACGGTAGCCGGTGGGCTTGAGATAGAGCGGATTGGCCGGCCCCATGTGTTGCGGTCCGTTGTAGAGCGTGCCGACGTGATAGGGATATTCGCGGAAACCCTGTGAGAATGCGGTCCAGGCCTGCCGCACAAGCGGCGCGGCGGAGGAGCCGTACCGCCGAGCGGCCACACGGTCCAGCACGGGGCCGACCGCATCCGCCCCCCCGGTGAAAGCCTGAAAGACCTCCAGGTTTGGCGAAGGATAACAACCCAGGCTCCAGCTCAGCATCACGCCGTCCACGCCGGACGAGGCCAGGTTGCGCGCGTGCTCGGCCACCAGATCGAGCGTCGGCAGATAAGGAATGGCGCAAAACTCCCACGTCGCGCCGACCTGCACCTTCGCCGACGTTTTCAATCCCGCCGCGCGCGCCAACGACCAGTGCTTCGCGGCACGCGGCCCCGGACCGACGGCGGAGATGGAATATTCTCCGACGGCAGACGCGACGCCGCCCCGTGTGATCGGCAGCGACCATTCGCTGACCGACTGCAGCCAGCAGTTCTTCGGCATGCGCGCGATAATCTCGGCGGCCTGCGTGTCATCCCAGCCCCAATCCCACGCCAAGACCTTGGCATCGGGATTGCCGCGCGCCACACCCTGCGCGATCGTCGCGTTCACCTCGGCGATGATCTCGGCATACGAACGCTGTTTACAGCGCTCGCACTGCGCCTGCTGCCGGTGCGAAGCGCAACTGGTGGGGTTCTCCGAGGCCGTGATGGTAAAGACGCCGCCAAGCCCAGGCGCCTGCGTGAACACGGTGGCCAATGCGTCGGACATCCAGCGCCGCACTTCCGGATGCGATGTGCAGAGCCTTGCGGTGTCACCGGCGGCCGCGACCCCGCGCATGGCGGCTCGTTCCGGCTTCGCCTCAAAAAAAGCATGATGCATCGTGCGCGGTTCATTCAGATATAGATAAACCTTCAGACCGTACTTTCCGGCGCGCGCCACCAGCGTGCGCAGTCCCGCAATCCGCTGCTCACCCCCCTCGCCGAACTCCGGGAAGGCGGGATCTTTCGCCAGCGTGCGCAGCACCGTGTGGACCCACACGCCGTTCACGCCGGCAGCCGCGAGACGTTGCAAAAGGCCCTCGGGGTAGGAGGCGACCTCTGGGTCGGAGAGCGGGTCGCCATACTCGGCAAAGTACGAAAAAATAAAACGCAGACCGAAGGGCGAGGTGTCCGACGGCGGGATGACGGCGATGCCGGGATCAGGCCGCGAAAGGCGGTCGATAAAGGCGAAGCGCGGCTCTTCGGGTTGGAGCAGGCTGTCCGCGAGACCCTCCTCGCGCAGCCAGGCGGCGAGCCGTCCGGCTGCCGCGCGTTCGGCCTCGGAGGGCTGCGTGTAACGCAACGGCGGGCAGGCGGGCTTGACGCTGCCAAGCTTGATGAAGAGGAAATCGTCTTCCATCAAG
>JAGOBZ010000493.1 GCA_017999015.1 Kiritimatiellia bacterium | reverse complement strand
TCAACACCGGCGGCAAGTTCAGCGATGATGTCTTCCAGTTTTCAGTGGGCATGAACGGCGTCGGCACCAAGGCGGTGAACGCCCTCTCCACACAATTCGAGGTGCGCGCCTACCGCGACGGCGAATACTCCGAAGCCTTTTTCCAACGCGGCAATCTCGTCTCGCAGAAGCGCGGAAAGTGCACCTCGCCGCAGCGCAACGGCACCTATGTGCGCTTCACGCCCGACCCCGACATCTTCAAAAAGTTTCAGTTCCGCGAGGAACACGTATTGCGCCGCCTGCGCATGTACGCCTATCTCAACGCCGGACTGACCCTGGAACTGAACGGTGCCAAGATCGTCTCCGAGAACGGCCTGCTGGACCTGATCCACGACGAGGCGCAGTTTGAAAAGCTGTACCAGCCGTTCCATTACCGCTCGAAAACGCTGGAGCTGGTCTTCACGCACACCAACCGCTTCAGCGAAGAGTACTACTCCTTCGTCAACGGTCAGTTCACCAACGACGGCGGCACGCATCTTTCAGCCTTCAAAGAGGGCCTGCTCAAAGCGGTCAACGAATTCAGCAAGAAAAAATTCGACGGCGACGACGTGCGCGAAGGCATCATCGGCGCGATCGCGATCCGGCTCAAAGACCCGATTTTCGAGTCGCAAACCAAGAATAAACTGGGCAATCAGGAGATCCGTTCCGATCTCGTGGCCGAAATCAAGCGCGTGGTCGAGGAGATGCTGCACCGCGAGCCGGCCGAAGCCGCCAAGCTCATCAGTAAGGTCGAGGAGACCGGCAAGCTGCGCGCCGAGCTCAACGCGGTCAAAAAGCTGGCGCGCGAACGCTCGCGCGCGGTATCCGTGCGCGTCCCGCAGCTCAAGGACTGTAAGCACCACCTGAACAAGCACAAAGGCACCGGGCTCGACACCATGATCTTCATCACGGAAGGTCAGTCCGCTGCCGGTTCGATCGTGAGCTGCCGCGACGTCAACACGCAGGCGATCTTCACCCTCAAGGGCAAACCGCTCAACGTGTGCGACGCGAAACGCGACGCGCTGTACAAAAACGTCGAAATTTACAATCTGATGCAGAGCCTCGACATTGAAGAGACGGTCGACCGCCTGCGCTATCAGAAGGTGATTCTCGCCACCGACGCCGATGTCGACGGTCTGCACATCCGCAACCTGATGATCACCCTCTTCCTGCGCTTCTTCGACCGCGTCATCAAAGAAGGCCATCTCTATCTTCTGGAGACGCCGCTCTTCCGCGTGCGCAACAAGAAGGAGACCTTCTACTGCTACAGTGAAGAGGAGCGCGTGTCGGCGATCGCGGCCTGCGGCCGGAATCCCGAGATCACCCGTTTCAAAGGCTTGGGCGAAATCTCTCCGGGCGAATTCAAGGCGTTCATCGGCAAAAGCATGCGGCTGACACCGGTTGACAGCACACGCGACCGCGATCTCAAAGATACGGTCGAATTCTACATGGGGCGCAACACCCAGGAGCGGCGCCAGTACATCATGGACAACCTGGTGATCACCGAGGAATCGCTGTCGTGAGCAAGGCTTCAGGAAAACCGAATCGGGACAAGAAGGCGGACGCCGGCGACAGCCAGCCGCCCAGCCTGTTTGACGACATGGCGCTGTTTAGCGCCGTGCCGACGGCACCCGCCGAAGACGAGACCGGCGCGGACATGCCGGGGCGGGAGGGCAGCCTTTCTTCGGCCGAACGCCAGGCTGCGGCCAGCGCTCACGGCGGTGACGGCCCGCTGCGCGAACTGATGGACGGCAACTTCCTGCAGTTCGCCTCCTACACCATCTGCAACCGCGCCATCCCTACGGTCGAGGACGGCCTCAAGCCCGTGCAGCGACGCATCATGCACAGCCTGTGGGAGAAGGACGACGGACGGTTCATCAAGGTCGCGAACGTGGTCGGCCACACGATGCAGTACCATCCGCACGGCGATGCGTCGATCGCGGACGCCATCGTCAATCTGGCGAACAAACGTTACCTCATCGAAGGCCAGGGAAACTACGGCAACATTTTTACCGGCGATCCCGCCGCCGCCTCCCGTTACATCGAATGCCGTCTCACGGAGCTTGCGCGCAACGAGCTTTTCAATCCCAAACTGACCTCCTTCATTCCCAGCTACGACGGCCGCAACAAAGAGCCGGTGCTGCTGCCCTGCAAACTGCCGTTGCTGCTGATGCTCGGCGCGGACGGCATCGCCGTGGGGCTTTCCACCGCGATCCTGCCGCACAACTTCATCGAGCTGCTGGAGGCCCAGATCGCGATCATCCAGAAAAAGCCGTTTCAGGTCTTCCCGGATTTCCAGACCGGCGGCATTATGGACGTCTCGGAATATGCGGACGGCAACGGGCGCGTCAAACTTCGCGCCGTCATCGAACACCGCCAGCACAACAAGCTCGCGATCACCGCGCTGCCGTGCGGACAGACCACCGAATCGCTGATCGCCAACATCGAAGAGGCGATCAAGAAGAAAAAGGTGCCGGTCAAACAGATCAGCGACTTCACGGCGGAAAAGGTCGAGATCGAGCTGACGCTCAACGTGGGCGCCACCCAGGACCAGACGGTCAATGCGCTCTACGCCTTCACCTCGTGCGAGTCCTTCCTGTCGAGCCGGCCGGTCGTCCTCTTCCGCAACCGGCCGCGCGAGATGTCGGTGAGCGAGATCCTGCACGCCTGCACCGAGCAGCTTCTGGACCTGCTGCTGCGCGAACTCGAGTTGCGCCGCAGCGAATTGGACGACCTCTTCCACAGCAAAACACTGGAACAGATATTCATCGAAGAGCGCATTTACAAGCGCATCGAGGAACAGACCAGCTACGAGGCGGTG
>JAGOBZ010000043.1 GCA_017999015.1 Kiritimatiellia bacterium | reverse complement strand
TGGCGTCGGCGGGCCGAGAACGGGCGCAAGACGCCCAGCACGGGGCAACTGCTGCGCGAGCTGCGCACGGAATGCTGGCGCCAGAGTCTACGCCCGGAGGGTTTCAGGGGGTTCCCGGCACATCCGAACGCGGACGCGAAGCCGCAGAAATTAGTCTTCCCTCTGAGCGGACTGTTCCAAACAGCCTGAAAACGGGCCTTCCCAGAGAGGACCGCTCTTAAAAAAAGGCCAAACTCCAGAAACGGGAGCAAGCTCCCGCACTCCACAACCTACGCCCGACTCGCGTACCCCGATTACGCAATCGGCCTTGATCCCCGGACACAGACAGCCTAAAGTGTTGAAAACTGTGGTGTTCAAGGAGCTGGCCATGAATGAACTATTGGCGTTGATGATCGGGCTAGGAGTCATCGCGATCCTTTTTGTGATTCCGGTGATCCTGCTGGCCCGCGTGTCGGGACTGTGTCGCGGCATGGAGGAGCTGCAGCGGCAACTGGCCCGGCTAGAGAGGCGGCTGAACGAGCCTGCAAAGCCTGCGCCAAAGCCCGAGCCGCGCGCGGGCGAACCCGTCAGTGAAGCGGTGCCGAAGCCTGCGCCTGCGCCGAAGCTTGCGCCAGCCTCTGTACCGCTGCCACTGCCTGCGGCGCCGCAACTGCACTCGGTGCCTGCCCGCCCGGCGGCCACCGAGCCGCCGTCCGCGCCGCAGGAGCAGAACGCGGTCGAGCGGGCCGTGGCCCAAGCATGGAACTGGTTCACCATCGGCGAGGCGTACCGCAAGCCCGGCGAGTCGTGGGAGTACGCGGCGGCGACCCACTGGCTGCTGCGCACAGGCATCCTGATCGTGCTCGCGGGCGTCGCCTTTTTCCTCAAGTATTCGATCGAGAAGGGCTTGATGGGGCCGCTCGGGCGCGTGGCCCTGAGCCTGGCGGCCGGCGTGGCGCTGATCGTTTTGGGCGTGCGCCTGCTCTTCAAGAAATACGACCTGCTGGGCCAGGGCCTCGCAGGCGCCGGCTTCGTGATGCTCTATTTCGCCTTCTATGCGGCCTCGATCCTCAATCACCTGATGCCCCAGCCCGCGGCCTTCGGCCTGATGGCCTGCGTGACCGCGGCGGCCGGTACCCTCGCGGTGCTCTACCGGTCGCTCGGCATCGCCCTGCTCGGCGTGGTCGGCGGCTACGCCACGCCGCTGATGCTCGGCGGCTCCTCGGCGAATCCGCTCTTCTTTTATGCGTACGTGCTGGCGCTGGGCGCCGGCGTGCTCGGCATCTCGTGGGTGCGCCGCTGGCCGGTCCTGAACGGACTCGGCATGCTGGCGGCCTACGGGCTGTCGTTCCTCTTCTGCTCGCGCCACGCGACGGCCGATCAGCTTTTCAATGACCTGCTCTTCACTTCGGGCGTGCACCTGCTCTATCTGCTCTCGGTGATCGTGCTGCACCTGCGCACGCAACTCAAGACCGGCGCGTTCGAGTGGACCGCGCTCAGCCTCAACGCCGCGATCTATTGGATGTGGGCCTTCCTGCTCTTCAAGCCGGTCTACGGACGCCAGGGCGCGGGGCTGGTCGCGCTCGCCGTGGCTTCGGTTTATGTGGCGCTGGTCTACGCCTGCATCCGCCGCGCCGTGCTGGACCGCGCCGCGCTCACGCTCTTCGTTGCGTTCGCGGCCGTCTTCCTGGCCATGAGCCCGGTCTTCATGCTGACGTCGCACTGGCTGACCTTCGCCTGGTGCCTGCAGGCGCTGGCCATGCTCTGGATCGCGCAGCGCGCCGGACAGCCTTTTCTCGCCAAGGCGGCCGTCGCGCTCTTTGCGCTGGCCTGCGCGCGCGGACTGTTTGTCGATCTCAACCGCTTCTATCACGCGCTGCGTCCCTGGCGCTTGACCGGCGCCGCTTTCTGGCAGGCCGCTGGGCTGCGCGCGCTGCTTTGCGGCGTGCTGCCCGCCACGCTGACCGCTGCGTGGCGTCTGATGCGCACACACCGACACGCCGCCAAGGTGACGGGCCTGGTGCTGCTGCAGGTATGGCTACTGTTCACGCAGGAGGCCTGGCTGCTGGCGCGCGTGTTCGCCCCTGGATTCCGCAGCGGTGCGGTGACGCTGGTCTGGACCCTCTTCGCCTTCGCGCTGCTGTTCGCCGGCATCCGCCTGCGCGGGCGCTGGCTGCGCTGGTGCGGGCTGGCGCTCTTCGCGCTGGCCGTGTTCAAGCTGCTGGTCTCCGACCTCGACGGCCTGGCCACGCTCTACCGGATCATCGCCTTCATCTCCACCGGCGTGCTGCTGGTGCTGGGATCATTCGTGTATTTGACCTACAAGCCCCTGTTCGAGACGGACGAACACGCTGATCCGGACAGATAGGAGAGACTGTTTATGCGTATGCTGCTCGTTGCGGGAGGGTTGGGGTGCGCGGTCGCGCTGAGTCTGGCCGCCGCGGACAGCGCGCGCGTGACGCGCGCGATTCAGGGCAAGGCCGCCGCAACCGCGGTGGTCGCCGTGCCGTTGGACGACCCTGTGTTCGCCCACACGCAGCCGCAGTGGGCCGACCTGCGCGTGACCGATGCCGACGGGCGCGACATCCCGCGCACGGTCGAGCCTGAACGCGCCTACCGCTTCGAGGAGCGCCACGTCGAGCAGCGGGCGCTCCTCAACAGCGTCGAGCAGCTCGCCGACGGCGGACTCGCCGTCGTGTGTGAGCTGGAGGGCACCAACGCGCTGGCGCTCACGCGCCTGACGGTGCGCACGCCGCTGCGCGATTACGAGCAGAGCGTCACGGTCGCGGTCCAGGGCGCGGGCGGCGCGTGGGTGCCGTTGCGCGCAGCAGAGCCGCTGTTCGATTACAGCCGCTACGCCGACGTGAAGAAAGAGAGCGTGGCGCTGCCGGATCTCACCAACCGGCTCTTCAAGCTGGTGATCGCCCGCGCCGACGACACGGTGTTCTCGACCTATGCGTCGATGACCGAAGAGCGCGACGCCGCCGAGACCCGTCAGCGCACATTCAAGCGCTACAGCGTGGAGCAGCGGCCGTTCCGCATCGATGCCGTGCTCTTCCGCGACACCCGGCGGGTGGCGGTGGCAGGGGCGCCGCGCACCGAGCGGCTGCCCGTGCCGGCGTTCACGGTCGAGGAGCAGCGCGAACGCAAGCAGACGGTGCTGACGGTCGAGGCCGCGCAGTGGCCGCTGACCGGTCTCGCGCTGCGGCCCGAGCAGCAGAATTTCGACCGCCGCGTCACCGTGTCGTGCGACGCGCCGGGCGGCTGGCACGAGCTGGCCGTCGGGCGGCTGACGCGCGTGCGCCTGCCGGATACCGCGCCGGTCGAGCAGTGCGAGATCGCGCTGCCCGAGACGCGCGCGGCCCGGCTGCGGGTGGTGATCGAGAACCACGACAATCCGCCGCTGACCTTCGCGGCGGGCAGCGTGAGCGCGCTGCGCCAGGCGTACCGCGCACTCTTCATCGCCGAGCCGGGCACGCGCTACGTGCTGGTCTACGGCGCGCCCGAGCCGGTGGCGGTGCCCGTCTACGAACAGAGCGTGCTGAACTATCTGCGCGGCGGGCGGCAGGTGGAGGTCTGGCCGTTGGCCGCCGCGCCTGACGGCCCACTCCGTGTCGGCATCGCCGTGCGCGCGCGCCTGTTCCTCGCCCGGCACGGCCTGCTGCTCGTCTCGTTGGCGGTGATGGCCGCGCTGGCGCTCCTCATCCTGCGCGCCGTGCGCCGCCTGCCGGGGTGACGGAGCAGGGGGAAGGAGGAAGGAGGAAGGAGAAGGGAGGAAGGAAAGAACGCTCAACGTTCAACTCTCAACCCGAGCAACGAGGGCACGCAGACGCTTGCCCCGTCGACCCGCAGCCGGGAGGGACGAGCGTCCGCTCGTCCAGCCGCAGAATATGTAATGGCGGTATCGGCTGGATATCTGGCTTTACCCGGACGGGGCCGTCCGCGCCCCCAGCCTTGGGGTCTCTCCCTCGCCAGAAACCCGTAATCGTCGTACGCCCCGCCGTCAACCGGTTCAACCTTCGGAGTTGGGGGGTGACGAGATACGGGCGGGCATTCGTCCCGGCGGCGGTCTCGGCGAGACCGCCCTACCGGTTTTGCACCTCGGGTCCGCATTCCATGCGCCTGAGCCGGTCGCCGGTTACGTCAACGCCTGCGTTCGTACCTTACGCTGAGCCGGCGCGGGCTCAGGGCTCGTCCGGAAGCAGATGCGCCACGGGCTTGCGGGCCTGCTCGCGTTCCGCCCGCAGGGCTTGCAGACGCGGATCGGCGCCCACCGCCCAAGTGAAAATCAAGCGCATTGACACGACTAATGTGAAGACGCATACTAAGCACAGTCTTGTGGGGCAGGCGCCATATTAAAGAGGGAGGCTGAACGTGCGAGCAAGTCATCAATGGGTATGCGGTATGGTGTGTGTGTGGACCATGGGCGCGGGCGCGCAGACGATCCGCACGGCGGGCGAGCTGTTTGTGCATCTGGATGCGGCGCAGGTGACGGGTGTGGCCGAAGGCGCGCCGGTTCCCGTCTGGCCGAACCTGGGCTCGCTGGATGATTTCGTTCCGGCGGTTGCCGGTCAGGGCGCCACCTACGCGGCGGATATCGGCGGCGCGGCGGCCCTGCAGTTCAACGGTGCGCCCGGATGCGCGATGGCGCAGGCCGGACACACCGGCAACGCCACCAAGGGCGGCGTGCCTCTGAGCATCCTCGGAACGAATGCTTGGTCGGCAGAGGTCTGGGTCTTCAATCCGGTCGGCAGCGGCATCGAGACGCTCCTCACCTGGACTTCGCGGCGTGACGGCGGGGACCGCCGGATGATGGAGATGCGTTACGGCTCTGACCTCAACAACGCGGTGGAGCACTGGATGCGCAACATGGGCTGGAACATCGGCCTGCCCGCCTACGGCCAGTGGCACCATGTGGCCTGTACCCGCGACGAGGCCTGCGTCAACCGGCTCTATCTCGACGGGCGGCTGGTGAACACGCTGGACATGGGCGGCGTCAACATGCTCAACCTCGCCACCAACAACGCGCTGTTCGCGGTCGGCGCGGTGGACACCGGGAACGGCTGGGATTATCCGCTCAGCGGCGCGATCGCGGTGGTGCGCGTGCATGACGGCACGCTCAGCGCCGAAGACGTGAAACACAACTTCACGGTCGAAGGCGGCCGTTTCGGCGGCCTGTGGCAGGCGGCCGGCACGGCGGCCTGGAACGAGCCCGCCAACTGGGCGGCCGGCGCGCCGCCCGCGTTCGGACAGCCGGTTTATCTCAACGGGGGCGGCACGGCGGTTTATGACGGCGCGCCCTACGCGGACGGCGTCTACACCGGCATGTGGCATGCGGTCCACGGCGGCATGACGCTCGCCGGCGGACATTTCACCGCGCTGCCGACCTTCGCCAACGCTTACGTGCGCGCCGGCATCGGCGCGGGGAGCGCCTTCGCGCTCACGCTGGCCGGCGGCACGTTTGATGTCGGCGCGAACACGCTGCGCCTGGGCGAGACCGCAGGCGCGAGCGCCACGCTGACGCTCGGCGCGGGCGGCCGGCTCGTCGCGCAGCGTGTGCTGCGCGGTGACGGCAGCGCCGCGCTGGTCGCGGACGGCGGCACGCTCCAGGCGGTGGGCAACGCCACTGATCACATGCAGGGACTTTCCAGCGCCTCGGTGCAGGACGGCGGGCTCGCCTTCCACGTGCCTGAGAATGTTGCCGTCAGCGTCAGTCAGCCGCTGCTCGAAGACGCGGGCAGCCCCGGCGGCGGACTTGTCAAAGAGGGACCCGGCACGCTCACGCTCGGCGGCGCCAATACGGTCGCCGGCCCGCTCGCGGTCAACGGCGGCGCCCTCAAGCTTGAAGCCAACGCCCTGCCGGCAGGCTACGCCGCACCGATCACGCTGGCCAACGAGGCCGCCATCGGCTGGAACAAGACCGGCGGCGCCACAGCGCTGGCGGCGCTCTTCACCCCGCAGACGGCCGGCTCGCTCATGCTGTTTGCCGCCAATGCGGCGGACACGATTGACCTTTCGGCGTTGCCCGGTGTGTCGCTGTGCACGGACAGCATTTTCACCTATACCGGCACGCTGACGCCGTACACCAACCTTTACCGCTTCGCGCCGCGCAGCGGTACGCTGTCGTATGAACAGCCGATCATCGACCTGCCCGGTGCGACCGGCCGGGTGGAGGTCAGCGGTGCGGCGGGCACGTTCGTGCGGCTCGCGGGCGACAGCGCCTACACCGGCGGCACGCTGCTCGAATCGGGCGGCATCGTGATGGCGCATGCCAACGCCCTCGGCGCTCGCACGCCCGGCACGTCGGACATCGTCTGCCGCAGCGGCACGGTGCTGCGCGTGCAGTGTTCCCTCGCGGAACCGGACTTTTTCGGTCGTGTCGCGGCCGACCCGGAGGTTTCGCTGCAGCTCAGCGGCGCGGGGCTGACCAACACGCTCGACTTCTCCGCTACGCCGAATCTCTTCACAGGCACCGAGAACACCTCGGTCAAAAGCTACTTCACCGGCACGCTCACGCCTTACGGCGACACCTATCTGCTCGGCAACACCGGCATCGACGTCGGCGACGGTGGTTACGGCTTTACGATCACCAACCTGACCGACGGCGCGGGCGGCGCGCCGCGCCGCGTGCTGATCAGCGGCGTGGGCGTGGTGGACACCCGCAATAACGCCGCCCACTCCGGCGGCACGCGCGTGGAACGCGGCGGCAAGATCGTGGTCACCGGCGACCGCGGCTTCGGCACCGTGCCGGCGCTCTTCGATCCGTCGAACATCGTGTTCGACAGCGGCGTCTTCCGCACAGAAAATCGATACGTCACGCTGGCGCCGACGCGCGGCATCGCCTTTAACGGCACCTGCCGCATCCATGCCTCCGGCAGTCTGCCGGCACAGTTGATGATTCCCGGCGACATCACGGGCAGCGCCACCCTGCGCATGACGGACATGGGCTGGGTCACCTTCGCCGGAACCAACAACACTTATCAGGGGCGCGTGCAGCTTGAAGGGTCATGGGGCGCGATGATGATTGGCGACGGCACGAACTTCTCGTGGGCCTCCACCGGCGG
The DNA here is from genome assembly GCA_017999015.1 of Kiritimatiellia bacterium. Taxonomy (GTDB): domain Bacteria; phylum Verrucomicrobiota; class Kiritimatiellia; order RFP12; family UBA1067; genus DUPH01. The sequence goes on along the minus strand of JAGOBZ010000043.1, from coordinate 6,029 downwards.
CATCGTGGGCACGGGAACGCGCGGCTGGCTCTACCTGAACAACGGCGCCGAAGACACCTTCGAGGACACCTTCTCGGGCAAGGGCATCCTGACGAAAAAGGGGCTCGGCACGATAACACTGGCCACCGCCAACACCCACGCCAACCTGCCCACCAACACGGTGGTCGAAGCCGGCACGCTGCGGTACGGCGTCGCCGATGCGCTGCCGCACGGCGCGGGCTACGGTGTCGTCGATCTAGGGGGGAACGCGGCGCTAGACATCAACGGCTGGGCGGGGACGTTCAACGGCCTGACCGGCGGCGGCTGCGTAACCAACTCGGCCGGCACGGCGCTGGAGGTGCAGGTGGGCAGTGACACGCTGGACTCAAGCTTCAGCGGCCGTCTGGCACCGCCCCTTACGCTCACCAAGATCGGTACGCGACGCTTTACGCTGAACCACATTTGCCCGACGCCCGAACCGGTGACGGTCGCGGCCGGCACGCTCGCGCTGAATGTCGGCACGGCGCTGACGAACGGCGTAACGATCGCGCAGGGCGCGACGGTTCAGGCGCTGGGCTACCAAGGGCTGCGCGGCGAGTATTACGACAACGCCTTCACCGGCGGCTCCGGCGGCAACTGGCCGGCGCTGGGCACCACGCCGGAGGCGGTGGACGCGGTTCTGGCGGGCCGTTCCCCAATGCTGATCGCCGGGTCGGGCAGTTTCGGTGAGACGTTTGATTCGGGTACCAAGGGTGAGCGCTTTCCCGGCAAATACAGCGGCTCGATCGATAAATTCGCGGTGCGCTGGACCGGCCAGTTTCTGGCGGAACAGGCCGGCAGCCACACCTTCCGGGTCTTTGCCGATGACGGCTGCCTGGTCTTTCTGGACGGACAGATCGTGGCGAACAACCGGACCGGCAGCGGATGGACAACGGACACGGTCTCGCTGACGCAGGGTTGGCACGATATCATCGTTTTCTTCTATGAAAACGGCGGCGATCAGGTGGTGCGTCTCTTCATGACGCCGCCCGGCGGGAGCGAGGCCGCGTTGCCGCAACGTCTGCTGCGCGCGCATCCCACGACGGTCGTGGGCGTTGACGGCGCGGCCGGCGGCAGCCTGGGCGCCGAGGCCTTCGCTCTCTTCATTGTGGATCAAGCTGAGGACTCCTTTGTCGGCGCGTTCAGCGGCGCGGCCGCAACGAACGCCGTGATCGAAAAGCAGGGTGCCGGCGTCATCACGCTGCAGCAGACAAGCGGTTTCAGCGGCACCACGCGCATTGTGCAGGGCGGCATCACGCTGACGCCGGGCGTGTCGCACACGGGTGCCTTTGAGGTGGCGGCCGGAACCCTCACGGCGGGCGGCGGCACGGCGTCGGCGCCGGTCCGGATCGGCTCGCTGGATGTCGCGGCGGCCGGCAGTGTGACGCTCTCTGAGCGCATCCACTTGAACATCGATCAGACAGCGGATGGCGCATTCGCGGGCACGCTGGCCGGCGGCACGGCCGACAGCGTCATCGCCAAGAGCGGCGACGCGGCATTGACGGTCGTCGCCGACCTGAGCGCGTATCCCGGCGACTGGGCCGTGTATGGCGGCGAGCTGGTCATCGACGGCGTGTCGGGCGGCCGCATTGCGGCGGATGCTGCGGTTGAGACGTGCGCGGGCGGCACGCTGGTGTTCCGCAGTCCGACCGACCTCGTGTTCAGCGGCGCGATCAGCGGCGACGGCGCGGTCCGCAACGAGGGCCCCGGCACGCTGACGTTGACGGGCGCGGTCTCGTGCGGCGTTCAGGTCGCTGCCGGACAGACCGTGATCCTCGACGGCGCGGCGGTCGAAGGCACGGTGACCATAGAGGGCGCGTCCCACAACGCGGGCACGCTGATCGTCAACACGCCCGGCACGTTCCGTCTGCGAGAACCGATCTCTGGCGGCGGTTCGGTGCGCGTGGGCGCGGACACATGTTTGCTGATTGACGGCGGGGGCATTACCGACGGCCAGAGTCTGCTGCTCGAAGGCGGCACGCTGCTGCTCAACAACGGCGGAGCCCTCGGCTTTGACGACACGATGTGGGTGACGACGGGTGTGGCGCGCTTCGTGAGCGACGGCCAGGACGGCACGATTCTGGAGCTGACGCCGAACATCAGCAACAAACGCAGTGCGGCCTACTACCGCGAGCAGGTGGTCGCCACAGAGCCGTGGGTCATCGATCTCACGTTCCACAAGGGGATCTCCGGCGGCTGCCCGGGCGACGGCTTCGGTGTCTTCTTCCAAAACGACCTGCGCGGCACGGACGCGCTGCCGACCAGCGGATGGTACGGGAGCGTCACCCCCTACACGCCCAGCTTCGGATTCCAGTACTACCTGATGACGTCGGACTGTTATCTGGCGTGGGTTGAAAACGGAACGCTGGTCGGCAAAGTCCAGCACGGACTCTTCAGCCAAAGCGGAGGCGAGTTCAAGGCGCGCATGACCTTCGACGGCACGAAGATGATCGTCGACATGCAGCAGGGCGCGAACGTCTACAGCATGACCAACCTGAACGCGGGTGCGCGGCTCGCGGCGCTGGGAACACCGGCCTGGCTGGGCATCGTCGGCGGTACGGGCGGCTGCTACGGGCAGCAGATCGTCGATGCATTCACCTTCTCGTACACCGACGAAGCGACGCGGAGCTTCACGAATGCACTGGAGCTGGCCGCCGGCACAGCCTCCGCCATCGAAGCCGTTCCATCCGTGGCGGAAGGGCTGCCGCTTGCCGTGGGCACCGTCACCGTCAACGCGGGCAGCTCGCTCGATCTCCAGCCGGCCGCAGACACCGATCCTGACTGCGTGTTTCTGCACCTCGGCGACCTGATCGTGCGCGGTGACGGCACGCTGACGGTCGCGCCCGAAGGCACGGCCGCCATCGCGGGCGATACCTGGACCTTCACGCCGGGCGCTGTGCTGACGTTGTCGGGCGTGTTGACTTTGCCGACGAACGTCACGATTGTCATCGACGGCCCGATCCCCGACGGTCGCATGAATCTGGTGGACCTTCGCGGGGCCACCGTCCTGAATCTGGAAGAAGTGACCTTTACGCTGGTCGGGGGCGATTCGACAGACCGTGTGAGCCTGCGCGACGGCTGGCTTTACACAATCGGATCACAGGGAACGCTGTTGTGGTTTCAGTAATCGGCCTTGATCCCCGGCTTGTCGGTCGGCGTGGCGCTGATCGTATTGGGCGTGCACCTGCGCTATCTGTTTTCGGTGATCATGCCGCACCTGCGCACACAGCTCAAGACCCCGTCGCTCCGCAGCCGGGAGGGACGAGCGGACGCTCGTCCAGCCTTGGGACTATCCTTCGTAATGGCCCGAGCAGGAGGCAATGATGACGTCGCCACCCCGGACATAGAACACCAGCCGGTTCTTGTCGTCGATCCTGACGGAGTAGAACCCCGAAAGTTCCCCTTTCAGCTTTTCCACTTTCCCGATCGACTGATATCCGTTGCGCCGGATGGAGGTCAGCAGGCTGTTAATCTTTTTCAGCGTTTTCCGGTCTAGGGTTTGCCAGTCGATGTAATGACGCCAGGCCATATCGTCAAAGTGGATTCCCATGTCACACCTCGATGAGTTCGTGTTCTGAATACTGGCCGTTCAGGATGCGTTTCTTGGCTTCGAGCAACTGTTTTTTGTACGCCTCTCCCGTCAGACCGAAAGTTGGCGACGGCGTGTAAGCGGGAACTTCAACCTTGAACGGGATAGACTTCGTCGCGGCGACGCGGGTGAGGTAGACCGAAATGCCGTTGGCCAAACTCAGTCCCATTCCTTCAAACGCTTCGGTTGCCGCCGCCTTCAACACCTCATCGATGCGGATCGTCACAGTGGTGGATGCCATCTCTTCCTCCCTTCATTTGTGTTCAAATGATGATGGATTGTGTTCGGAATGTCAATTGAAGAAAGCATCGGACGCATAGTCGGTTCGTGGCAGACAAGGGGTACGCGAAGAGTATGCGTTTCTCATGAAAAGGGGAGCAGGAAGTCGGGAACGCGGCCGTCCCCGTCGAAGGAGGGGCCGCGTGTATAAACCCGCGGTCCATCGATTAACACTTGGCGGATTCGAGTTTTTTGTTACATTAAAGGCACAGTGTGATGCGGGCCTATTCCACGTCGGGCAGAATCCCATGGAATGCGGGCGGGCGGACAGGCCGCCATGAAAACGACTCGACGAGAGCGCCGTGTTGATGCGGGGATCGTGCGGGGGACCGCGCGTTGTTTCTCAACGTAGGAGGAGGATGCCATGAAACACGCCATAGTGATGGGAGCCCTCATGTGTGCGGCGGCGGGCGTCAATGCCGACGTCACCACGAACCTCTGGAACGGGGCGGAGGGCGGTGTGTGGTCCGCGACGAACGCCTTGGGCGAATAAGTGAACTGGGTGTGTGGGGTGTTGCCCGCCGGCACCAACGTGGCCCACTTTCAGCTCGACGACCAGCAGACCATCGGCACCACAGGGGCCACGTATATGGGCGGCCTCGTGTTCGAGCCCGCTGCGCTCGGGGAGGGCGAAGAGGCTCCCGAGAGCTATCTGTGGTGGATGCGAGGATGGAACAACAACGACATCTTCTGGGCCTCCACGAGCTCGCTCGGCTATTTCCCGCTTTGCGTCAGCGGCGGCACGCTCGTGCTCGGCAGTAACTGCTTGTTCTATCCCAACGACTACGGCACCGTGCGCAAAGTGGGGGACGGCACCGTGCGCGTGTCGTCCTTCTATCCCGCAGGCCGCCCCCGCCGCACGCTCGAAGTGGCGGAAGGGCAGGTGATCCCGATGACGGATTCCGCGCTCGCCTTTACCGATGTGCGCGTGACGGGCGCGGGCACGCTCACGCTCTCGAACTACACCTCGCAAGTGGGGCTGGGCTCGCTCCAAAGCGAAACGGGCGCGGCGATCCCGCTCGCGGGCAACGATCTTCAGCTCGGCGCCACGCGGTCGGACATTCTCACCGACGCCGTTTCCGGCACGGGCCGCGTGACGGCCGTGGTCAAGAACCTGTACGTGACGAACATCGCCGAGAACATCACCTACGCCGCGCGCGCCGGACGGTTGCGCCTCGACTCGACAACGCCCGCCGCCGTGCCGTTTGCGAAGTACGACTTCGAGGAATCCCTCACAAAGGATTCCTCGGGCCACGGACGCGACCTCGTTCCGGGTGGCGCGGTCGAACGCACGTTCGACGCAACGCGCGGCGGATACGTGGCGCGCTTCACGGGCACGGTGAATTCGGGCGGCGAACTCGTGGCCACCGTCACGGACACCACCGAACTCACAGGCGACTCGGACTACACGATCAGCTTGTGGGCAAAGACCTTCGCCACGCCCGTGGCGAACGGCTACCCGACGCTGGTCACGCTCGGCACACAGCGCATCGACCACAGCTTTGTGCAGTTCCGCTTCGTGAACAACTCGTGCAGCACGCTCCTGCTCGGCCACTGGAACGGCGCGGGCGACAGGAGCAATCTTCCGGGCCCTTCTGACCCCGCGCAGTGGCACCACTACATGGCGATGCGCGAAGGATGCCGTCTGGCCGTGTGGGTGGACGGCGTGAAGGTGCTCGACGACCGGAGCGTCGTCCTTGAAATGACGCTGCCCGAGACCGTGCAGATCTGCCTCGGCCGCCTGCCGACGATGGATCGTTTCTTCTGCGGCGACATCGACGACGTACGCATCTACTCGCGCGCGCTCGGCCCCACGGGCGTCGCGCAGTTCCTCGCCGGCAGCGAACCGATTTCAGACGGCGACCTCGCCGGCGCGGCGGGCGAGCCGGTGACGATTCCCGCGAACGCGCGTCTGCGCACCGAGCTCAACGGCGAAATCCAGCTCGCCGGCACGCAGACCCTCGCCCGCGTGGCCGGCAACGCCGCGCGCGGCGGCATCGTGATGAGCGCGGGCGGCGAGCTTGCGATGACGGGTCCGGGCACCTACAACGCAGGCGTGCGCGGCGCGAACGTGTTCGCGAAGACCGGCTCGGACGCACTCGCGCTCGGCGGCGCGCTCGCGCACACGGGCGGCACCGAGGTG
>JAGOBZ010000492.1 GCA_017999015.1 Kiritimatiellia bacterium | reverse complement strand
GGGTCGAGGGTGAGGGTCAGGTTGTCGACCCAGATCGTGCCCGAGCTGTCCTGCAAACCGATGCTCAGCATCGCGTCGCCGATATCTTCTGGCACCTCGAACGCATCGGTGCGACGGGCCCAGTCGCTGCTGCCGGTGGGGCAGCCGACATTCGGCCAGTGCTTGCCGGTCGCAGGCGTCTCGAAGCTGAGCATGCACTTCACGCCGTTCCAGCGGTCCGGCGGGACGGTGACATTCTCCTGCCGGATGTCGGCCTGCCAGATCACCCGCTTGCCGGCGTACGGCTTGAGATCGAACGGCGCGGTCACGGCGGCCGTCCCGGGTGCGCGGCCTGGCTGTTGCGGCGGCGGATTCGCGACCTCCAGCACGTAGCCGCGGCCCTCCGCCTGCACCCATCGCGCATGCGGCGTCAGCTTATAGGCTGCGCGCGCGGCCTCGGCCTCGAACGTTTCGCGATAGCCCCCGCCGGGCAAAGTCTCGCCCGCCCGGATGAGCAACGCGCACCCTGCGACTGCCGCCGCCAACTGCAATCCGTATCGCCGCATGCTCTTTCCCCTTTATTTTGAGGCCAGGCCCAATGCGTGCTGGACAACCGGCGCGAACTTGATGATCACCGGGGTGAAGACGACCGACACCATGCTCATCAGTTTGATCAGGATGTTGAGTGACGGGCCGCAGGTGTCCTTGCAGGGATCGCCCACGGTGTCGCCGATCACTGCCGCGCCGTGCGCGGGATTCTTGTTGCCGTCGGCCAGGCGCTTGCCGCCGAAGTTCCCCTTTTCAATGTGCTTCTTGGCATTGTCCCACGCGCCGCCGGCGTTGTTCAGCATGCAGGCCAGCGAAAAGCCGGCGGTGAGTCCGCCCGCCAGCAGGCCCATGACGCCGGGCACGCCGAGCACGAGACCGGTTGCGACCGGCACGCAGATCGCGAGCAGCGAAGGCAGCAGCATCTCGCGCTGCGCGCCTTGAGTCGAGATCGCCACGCAGCGCGCGTAGTCCGGCTTGTCGGTGCCTGTCATGATGCCGGGCAGGGCTTTGAACTGGCGGCGCACCTCCTCCACCATCGCGCCGGCGGCGCGGCCCACGGCCTTCATCGACATCGCGCAGAACACGAACGCCATCATGGCACCGATGAAGAGGCCGCACAGCAGGAAGGGGTTGAGGATGCTGAGATTGAGCGTGTCGATAAAGAAGTGCAGCTTGTCGGCCGCCGCCGCGTAAGCCGCGCTATCAAAGGCCACCTCGCCCTTTGCGGCCAGCTTGCGCGTCCAGACGTCCACCTCCTGCACTTCGGCCGCGAGCAGCGCCATGGCGGTCAGCGCGGCCGAGCCGATCGCGAAGCCCTTGCCGGTGGCCGCCGTGGTGTTGCCGAGCATGTCCAGCGCGTCGGTGCGCTCGCGCACGTGCGGCGGCAGGTGCGCCATCTCGGCGTTGCCGCCGGCATTGTCGGCGATCGGGCCGTAGGCGTCGGTCGCCAGCGTGATGCCCAGCGTGGCCAGCATGCCCACCGCCGCAAACGCGATGCCGTAGAGGCCGGCCATCGTGTCGTGGAAACCGCCGGCCAGGCCAAAGGCGAAGAGGATCGCGAGCGCCACGGTCACGACCGGCACCAGCGCCGACATCATGCCGACCGCCAGGCCATCGATGATCACGGTGGCGGGGCCCATCGCGGCCTGCTGCGCCACGCCCCGCGTGGGCGTATATTCGTCCGAGGTGTAGTACTCGGTCGAGTAGCCGATGATCACGCCGGCTGCCAGGCCCGCGACAACGGCCCCGAAAATGCCCCAGGTGATGAGGCCCGTCGCGGCCAGCACGGCTGCCGCCACCACGATCAGCGCGGAGCTGCCCCAGGTGCCGAGGCGCAGCGCCTTGAGCAGCACCATCATGCTGGCCTTGTCGTCGTTGCAGCGCACGGCGAAGATGCCGGCCACCGAGAGCACGATGCCGATGCCCGCGATGATCATCGGCGCGATCACCGCGTCCACGCCCGCCAAGGCGCTGGTCGCCGGCAGGCACGCGCCCAGCGCCGCCGTCGAGAGGATCGCGCCGCAGTACGACTCGTAAAGGTCGGCGCCCATGCCCGCCACATCGCCCACGTTGTCGCCCACATTGTCCGCGATGGTCGCGGGATTGCGCGGGTCGTCCTCCGGGATGCCGGACTCGACCTTGCCGACCAGATCCGCGCCGACATCCGCCGCCTTGGTGTAAATGCCGCCGCCCACGCGCGCGAACAGCGCCTGCGTGGAGGCGCCCATGCCGAAGGTCAGCATGGTCGTGGTGATCTCAACCAGCTTGCCGGCCGGGTCCATGCCCGGGTGCACCAGCCAGATGTCGCGCCAGATGTGGCCGAAGCCGTTCTGCATGTGGTCGGCGGTGTAGACCAGGCGGTCGAGCAGCCAGTACCACAGCGAGATGTCCAGCAGGCCGAAGCCGACCACGACCAGCCCCATGACCGCGCCCGAGCGGAAGGCCACCTGCAGGCCGCGGTTCAGGCTCTCGCTGGCGCCCTGCGCGGTGCGCGATGATGCGGCGGTCGCGGTCTTCATGCCGAGAAAACCGCAGAGGCCAGAGAAGAAACCGCCGGTCAGAAAGGCCACCGGCACAAACGGATTCTGCACGCCCAGCAAGGCCAGCGCGGCGAAAACCGCCACGAGGATCGCGAAGACCAGGCCGACGCGGCTGTACTGCTGGCGCAGATAGGCCATCGCGCCCTCGCGCACATAGCCCGCGATCTCCACCATGCGCGCGCGGCCGGGATGGGCCCGCATCATCATCTTGTAAAAGAGCGCGGCCATGGCCAGAGCCAGCAGCGCGCCCGCCGGCGCGATCCACCAGACGGCCGGCGTTCCGGAC
>JAGOBZ010000042.1 GCA_017999015.1 Kiritimatiellia bacterium | reverse complement strand
CTCTGCCGACGAGCGGCGGCGCGCGCTCGGCTTGAGCCGGGCTTTGCACGCGGCGGCCGCTTGCGTAGGGGATGGCGGTGCGGCGGCGGCGGTCGTGCGCGCCCGCATGGCGGAGGTGCTCGATGAACATGCCTTGCAGATCGAGTATGCCGAGGTTGTGGACGCCGAGAGTCTAGAGCCTGTGGCGGAAGCGCGGCGCGGGAACGTGGCGCTGATCGCGGCCTATTGCGGACGCACACGCCTGATCGACAACCGGATCCTGTAGGTCAGAGATCAGAAGTCAGAAGTCAGAAGTCAGAAACCCGGAACCAGGAGCCAGAAACCCGAAACCAGAAAGGCGGGCATGAACGAAGAGATGCTGGCAGACAAAGAACGGCGGCTGCATGAGGCGCTGAGACGTTACGGCCGGGTGGCAGTCGGCTTTTCCGGCGGGGTCGACAGCACGCTGCTGCTGCGTGTCGCTCGCGATGTGCTGGGGGCGGAACAGGTGATTGCGGTGATCGCCGACACGCCCAGCCTGCCGCGCAAGGAGTTTGCCGAGGCGTACGAGTTGGCCGGTGCGATGGGTGTGTCATGTGAGGTGATCTGTCCATCCGAACTGGACGACCCCAAGTACGCGGAGAATTCCAAAGACCGCTGTTATTTCTGCAAAAAACACCTGTTTGAGCGGATCGCCGCGCTTGCGTCCGAACGAGGTTTCAACGCGGTCCTAGACGGCAGCAATGCCGATGACGCGGGCGACTACCGGCCTGGGAGGCGTGCGGCGGCGGAGCTGGGCGTAAAGAGTCCTTTGCTGGAGGCCGGGCTGACCAAAGCCGAGATCCGCGCACTCTCCGTGCGCGCCGGTTTGCCGACCGCCGACAAGCCGGCCATGGCGTGTCTTGCGTCGCGCATCCCCTACGGCTCGCCGGTGACGGCCGAGGTGCTGGGACAAGTGGAGCGTGCGGAAGAGGCGCTGAAGGCGACAGGTTTCACGCAGTGCCGGGTGCGCCATCACGGCGATGTCGCGCGTATCGAGGTGCCGGAGGCTGATCTGCAGCGTCTGGTTGCGGCTGAGGGACGCCGCCAACTTGTTGAAGCGATCAAGGCTTCCGGATTCAGGTATGTGACGCTTGATCTGCTGGGATACCGTATGGGCAGCATGAATGAGGTGTGAGGTGCGAATGATGAAGCGCGCAGTCTGTTTGGCGGTGATGGCATGCGGTCTGTCCGCAGTGTGTGCGGAACGTGTCGAACGGGCCGAAGCGGTGCCGCCGAAGCGTCTGTTGAGCCAGTCGTTTGGCGAGCGTGATATCGGCCATTTCCATGAGCCGCCCAAGGTTTTTTATCCTGAGACGTGGTTTCACTTTATCGGCGGCAACGTCGCGCGGGAGGGAATTACGGCGGATCTGGAAGCTATGGCTGCGGCCAAGATTCAAGGGGTGCAGTTCTTTCACGGGCAGTTCGGCGGACCGTGGCCTGGCGTGACGCCGCAGATCAAATGTCTGAGCGAGTCATGGGACGACCTGCTGTCGTTCGTCGCCCGTGAATGCGAACGGCTGGGACTGCGGTTCACCATGCAGAACTGTCCGGGCTGGGCGATGGCAGGTGGGCCGTGGATCGCGCCCAGCAATGCCATGCGCCATTTGATTTTCAGCCGCAGCGAAATCAAGGGCGGACGTGTGGTGACGCAAGTGTTGCCGCGTCCGGAACCCAGCGGCGAACCGTGGCGGGATTACAAGGATGTGGCGGTCGTGGCCTTCCCGACACCTGCAGGGGATACGGCGCAGGCGCTGATTCCGCAGAGCGTCACTGGCAGCCGCGAGGGGCAACCTTGGGAAAAATGCCTGAAAAACGAGCCGGGCGGCAAAGTGACGTTGCCAGCCGACGGGAAGCCGACGTGGATTGAAGTGGCGTTCAGCGATCCGGTAACGGTGCGCACGGTGCAATTCCCCTCCGTCGAGGAGTTCAATCACGGCTGGTGCTATCTGCCCGGCGTCACGATCACGGTTTATGCGCTGGCGTCAGAGGGCGAACAAGAAGTGGCACGTTATGTCATGCCGCCCAGTACGTGGCAGGAGGACATGCCGATATCGCTCGCGTGTTCGGATGCGGAGGCCAAAGTGTACCGGATCAAGATCGAGAATGCGTACGCTATGACGTTTCGCGCTCTGCAGCTTTTTTCTGTGGCGCGTAAGAACAACTGGGAATCAGAGGCTGCTTACGTGTTGCGGGGGTTGATGCGCGAGCCGCATCCCAGACAAACGGCGGCGGCCTGGGTGGATAACGCGTGTCTGCTGGACGTGACCGACCGGATGGACGAAAACGGCCGGTTGCGTTGGCTGGCGCCTCACGGACGCTGGACAATCTTGCGCTGGGGCCATGTGAATACCGGCAAGAAGAACGGGCCGGCTCCGGCCGAAGCGACCGGCTGGGAGTGTGACAAGCTGTCAGCCCGCGGCGCCGATGCCCATTTCGCGGGATATATCGGACGCATGACAGCCAAGAAGGGGCCTGTCGGCGACGGCCTGCTCCAAGGCATGTTGCTGGATAGCTGGGAGTGCGAGACGCAGACCTGGACGCCCGGCATCGATGCGGAATTCCTGCGTCGGCGCGGGTACCCGTTGCTGCCCTGGATGCCTGCGCTGGCCGGATATGTGGTCGGCAGTCCCGAGACGACAACACGCTTTCTGCGGGACTGGCGCACACTCGTAAATGATCAGGTCGTAGAGAACTTTTTCGGACAGATGACGAGGTTGGCGCGGAAAAATCGGCTGACGGTGTCGTTCGAGACGGCGTCCGGGGATGTTTTTCCGGGGGACATCCTTGAGTACTACAAGCATGCCGATGTGCCGATGTGCGAATTCTGGCAACCGCGAACGGAGAATTTTGTAGGCAGCCTGGATTTCAAGCCGATCAAGCCGTGCGCGTCTGCCGCGCGGCTCTACGGCAAGCCCCGCGTGGCGGCCGAGGCCTTCACATCCTTCGCGTTGACGTGGAACGAACGTTGGGAAATGCTCAAGGAGATTGCCAACCTGCATTTTGCGGAAGGGGTTACGCATCTGGTGTTCCACACATACACCCACACGCCGCGGACGGATGGTTTGCCGCCGGGCACTTCCTTTGGAGCGGGCATTGGCACGCCTTTCCTGCGCGGTCAGACCTGGTGGCGACACATGCCGCATTTCACCGACTATCTGGCGCGCTGCGGCTATTTGCTGGAGCGCGGGGTGCCGGTGTCGGACGTGCTCCTTTATCTGGGCGATGAGCAGGACCACAAGCCACCGCAAGAGATGCCCTTCCCGGCAGGTTTCAAGTACGACTATTGCAATCCGGATGCCTTGCTGAACCGACTGTCGGTCGATCACGGGGACCTGGTGACGCCGGAGGGCGTGCGGTACAGGCTGCTGTGGCTGCGGGAGTGTCCGCGTATGGTGCCCGAGACGTTGGAGCGGCTGGCGGAACTGGTGCGCAAGGGGGCGACGGTGGTGGGCGATGCACCGCATGGACTCGCCACGCTCAGCGGCGGCGAGCGGGCTCAGGCGCGGTTCGACGAGGCCGTACAGGCGCTCTGGGGCGAAGTGGGCGGGCCTGTCGACCGGCGTGTGGGACGCGGTCGCGTGATCTCGGGTGTTCCGCTTGAGGGCGCTCTGGCGCGAATGGGCTTAGAACCGGATATCGTCGGCCAGCACGTCTGGTGGTCCCATCGGCGCGCAAAAGGAGCGGAGTGGTACTTTGTGGCGGCGTCAGGCCGCAACGGATTCCGCGGGACGCTTGACTTCCGTAGTTTGGGGCGCGCCGAGATTTGGGATCCGGTTTCAGGCACAGTGGCCGTGGCCGGGGTGGTTGCCCGCGCGGGGGGACGCAGCCGCATCGCGCTCGATCTGCCGCCGGCGGGCGCGTGCTTCGTGGTGTTCCGGGACGCGCGTGCCGACGGGTGCGCGGTCGTGCGCGTGGACCGAGACGACACCGTTGTGCTCAATGCGGCGGACGGGGCTGCGGGCGGGGAGCCGTCAACGAACAGGGTGCCGTCGGTGTGCGAAGCGGTCGACGGCGGGCGGAGTCTGATTGCGTGGGAACCAGGGGCCTATCGCGTGTCGTGCGTCGACGGGGCTGATTTTTCGGTGGATATCCGTCACGCCCGCAAGGTGTCACTGGACACGTTATGGAGACTTTCATTCCCGCAGGGATGGGATGCGCCTGCGTACGCACGCGTCGACACGCTTGGTCCTTGGTCTGATTTGGACCTCGCGCCAGCGGCACGCGCCTATTCCGGCACGGCATATTATACCCGTGATTTCGATGTCGGCGACCTGCCCGAAGGCACACCGGTCAGTCTGGACCTGGGCCGTGTCGAGATGATCGCGTCCGTCCGCGTCAACGGTCAGGAGGCGGGCACAGTCTGGGCCGCGCCCTATCGCGTGGACTTGACGAAGCTTGTGAAGCCCGGTGTGAACTGGCTGGTCGTCGAAGTGACCAGTACCTGGTTCAACCGGCTGGCCTTTGATGCCGGCCTGCCAGAGGCGGAACGCAAGACGTGGACACTCAACGGGCCCGACAAGACCGCGCGTTTACAACCGTCAGGACTTCTCGGGCCGGTGTCCTTGTGCATCGGCGAACGAGTGGTTCTGCGCGACTGAAAAAAAGCCGGGAAGCCCGCTTGACAGTCCAAGCACGAATCGGATAACTTATACGTCCTATTCGTTCCGGCGGAAGGTTTCCGGAGTTGGCGAATTCCTCATCGATGAAGGATCATAACATGGATGCGTATGCGGTTCTAGAAACCGGTGGCAAGCAGTATCGCGTGGCCGCAGGTGACACGGTTGAGATCGAGCGTCTGGATGCCGAGGCCGGGCAGGACGTGGAACTGGAAACGGTTCTGGCTTGTTCCGACGGCAACGAGTTGAAGATCGGCATGCCGTATGTGAAGGGCGCGAAGGTGATCCTGGCCATCGTCGGGCACAAGCGCGGCAAAAAAGTGATCAATTTCAAGAAAAAGCGCCGGAAGGGCTACGCCCGTAAGGTCGGGCATCGTCAGGAATTGACGGTTGCGACGGTCAAGGCGATCGCCTAAGCAGAGGAGTGTGAGTTATGGCAGGTGCAGCAGCAGCAAGAAACGGGCGCGACAGTAACGCCAAACGGTTGGGCGTCAAACGCTATGACGGACAGGTTGTCAGGGCGGGCTCTATCATCATCCGCCAGCGCGGGACCAAAGTTCATGCCGGCGAAAATGTCGGTTGCGGACGTGATTTCACCCTGTTCGCGCTGGTAGACGGTGCCGTGAAGTTCCAAAAGGAAGGCACGATCGTCAGCGTGTTTCCCGCCGCAGCGGCGGCGGAGTAAACGCGGCAGACCTTGTAAATCCTTTGCAGCCGCTTCTGCGTGCAAAGGCCGACGGCACCCTTGGCGGTGCCGTTTTGCGTCCTGGGGGGACGCGTGAAATGAGACCGTGAAAACACGTACGTTTGTAGACCATGTGACGGTTCAGGTGCGGGCCGGCAAGGGCGGCGACGGCAGCAGCAGCTTCCGGCGCGAGGCGTGCGTGCCGGAGGGCGGCCCGGATGGCGGCGATGGCGGTCGCGGCGGCCATGTGATTTTCCGCGGCAGCCACGATGTCAACTCCCTGATCGCGATCTATTTCGCCCCGCTGCTCTTTGCTGAGGACGGCGTGGCGGGACGCGGCCAGAAAATGTACGGACGCACCGGCAAAGATCTGTTCGTGCCGGTGCCGTGCGGTACCTCGGTCTTCGACGCCGAGACGGGCGCGCTGGTCGCGGATGTCGTGGAGGATGGACAGGAGGTCGTCATTGCGCGCGGTGGTAAAGGCGGTCTCGGCAACGTCCACTTCAAGACCTCGACCCATCAGGTGCCGACCGAACACACGCCCGGCGAGCCGGGCGAAGAGTTCCGGTTACGGTTGGAACTGAAGACCATCGCGGATGCGGGCTTGCTCGGGTTCCCGAATGCCGGCAAATCGTCTTTGCTTGCCTGTGTCAGCGAGGCCCGTCCGAAAATCGCCAGCTATCCCTTCACGACGCTCAATCCGATCGTCGGCACGATCCGTTACCCGGATTTTTCGCAGCTTCGCGTGGCCGATGTGCCCGGCATCATCGAGGGTGCGGCGTCGGGCGTCGGGCTCGGCATTGATTTTCTCAAGCACATCGCCCGCTCGCGCGTGCTGGTCTATGTCATCGACATGGCGGGCACGGACAACCGTAAGCCTTGGGACGATTACCTCACGCTGCGCCGCGAGATCGAACAGCACGACGCGGCGTTGCTCGAGCGTCCCGCCTTTGTGCTCGCCAACAAGATGGATGAGGATGCGGCTGTCGCCAACCTGCCGCGTTTCGTGAAGAAAACCGGCGTCTCGCCGTTGCCGCTCTCCGCGCTTGACCCGGCGGATGCGGGCGTGGTTGCCTTCAAGCAGCGTTTGTGGGAACTGCTCAAGCCTGTCCCCAAAGGGGCCTGGCAGACGGTTGACGTGCCGCCGGGAGCTGCGGACGGGCCCGTTGATCAGGAAGCTGACGTGCTGCCCGAGAGCGCGTTGCTGCGCGCGCCGTTCCTAGATCTGGCGCGTAAAGAGCCCAAAAAGAAAAAGCGCTGAACTATTTGCGCTGCCAGCGGTCGGCTTTTTCCAGCACCTTGCGCGGACCGTCGCCTGTCAGCCAGGCGCGCGCCGCACCATCGCCGCGCAGGTGGGTGTCCCAGAACGCGGTGCTGAGCGCGAGGATCGCGCGGTGATGGTTGGGATTGCGCGGTTCCCGGTCGCCGGGTAAGGCCCGGTCGCCAAAGGCAGAGTGCTCCGCGTTGTCCAGCACCAGTTCGCAATGGCTGCCAGGCGGCAGCGCGTCAAAAACCTTCAGGCGTGACGCCGCATCCGCGTTGCCGATCAGCGAGTCGTCTTTCGTTCCGGTCATCAGCAGCCAGGGAACCGCGACGGCACCGAACGCCGTTTCGACGCGCCCCCGTCTCGGTGCGCTTGGGCTCATCATGAGCGCCGCTTTGATGCGCGGATCGGTGACGTTCTGCATGCCGAGCGGGAGGCGCTGGCCACTCACCGCCTGTGCCGTGAGCGCACCGAACGAGTGACCCGACATGCCGATCCGGGTGAGGTCCAACCGGTTTGACAACACATGCCCCGGTGCGGCATGCCACGCAGTCAGTGCATCGAGCGTCGCCACCACGTCTGCGATACGGTGCTTGAGATTCTCGAGACTGGCTGCACGGGCCATGACGGCTCTGCGCTCGTGTACCGGCACGTCATGCCAAACGGCTTCGTCACTTCCCGGATGCTGCACGAAAACAACCACATAGCCGCGTGCCGACCAATGATTGCCCAGGTACGGATTGTTTTCGCAAGAGCCTCCCAATCCGTGGCTGAAGAGTACAACGGGCGCGGCGTTCGAGGCCACAGGCAGGTACACGCGGACGGGCAAGTCACGCGCGCGCGCCGTGTCATGCACCGTCAAGCTAACCGTGCTGCCCCGAGCTGTGTCGGTGACGCGCAGGGGATCGTAAGCTGCGGAATCCTGGCAGCCTCCGTCGCCCGACAGACCCACGGCAAAGCTTGCCGCGAGAAGTACTCTGCGGGCAGCACACGCGAATGTAAAAGAGGTACGAGAGACGAAAGGGCTCATTGGAGGAGCAGGATCAGGCCTGGGGCCGAAACCGTGAGCGTGGCGGCCTGGTCGGTCACGCGCACCGTCGCCACATAGCCGTCCGGAACGCTTAGCGTCTCCGCGCCGGCGGCCAGTGCGGCGCGCGTCGCGGCATCGGCTGAGGCGTATGTGAAGAGCGTCTGGGAGTAAGGCAGGTCTGCGTCTTCGGGCAACTCATAGACCGCGTCTCCGGCCACTCGCAGCGCTCCGGTCACATCGATGCTGCATCGGTAGGCGCCGCCCGCAAAGGACACAGCCAGATCGCCGCTGTGGGTGGCGTCGCCTGTCAGGACGCCGCCTGCGGCCAGCACCAGATTCGTCACGCCGTCCAGCGCCGCGCCGCGCAGCGCCTGCACGCCGTTGCTTACGGCGAGCGAGCCTGAGCCGGTCAAGGCGCCCTCGAAGACCGCCTCGTCAAATGCGTTGATCGTCAGAGACGCGCCGGCTGCGAGCGCGACCGTGCCGGTGCCGCTTAGCGGACCGACCGTCTCCAGCGCGCCTGCGGCGAGCAGCAGCGTGGCACCTGCGGCGACGCGCGTGCGCGACGCGTCCGGTATCACGTCCGTCGCCAACTGTCCGGCCGGGATGTCCAGCGCCCAAGGCCCCGCCAAGGCCGCGCGGGCGGTCGTGATGGTCTCGTTGGCCCGGCAGTCGATGACGTGCCACTCGCTCTTGTCGTTGCTGATCTCCAGCGTCCAGCTCACCGGATCGCGGTTGGTCACATTGTAGGACGTGTACAGGCCGTAGGCGTCAAACGAGACCGGGCGGCCCATGTTCACGACCAGCGGATTGATCATCACGTCGCTGTACCACCGGTTGTTTGAAGCGCCGGAGATGTCATTGTCGGCCACGCGTTCCGGCGGGAACGGATAGGTGCCCGAGCTGTTAAAGCTTCCGCCCGGCGCGTAGACAGTTGTCTCGGCCGGATACAGCACCGGCGCGCCGTTGGTCAGCAGCCGCAGCTCGGCGAAACTGAAGCCGGACGAGCCGAAATCCGATGTGTTGACCTCGTTGCGCGCGGCATGCACGGTAAACCGCAGGTACTGGGCCGTCACCCCCGCCAAGCGGGCGGCGGTCGCGTTGGTCGCCGACCAGTACTCCGGCGGCAGTTCAAACCGGGCCGGGCGGAGCAGATAGGGGCCGACCGGCTTGCCAAGGCCGACAAACGCCACGTTGGCCTGACTGTCGAGCGTGAGCCACGTCACGCCGTCATCGCTGCCCTCGACGCTCCAGGCGTCGGGCGTACGCCCGGGAGTGGCCGTGTCGGTGGACGTGTGCCAGCGGTAGGCGTCAAACGTGATACCGGTCTGGGTGTCGATCGTCAGGGGGTTGGGGATCGGCTTTGAGAGCCAACGGTCGCTCAACACGCCGTTGATGGCATTGCCGGGCTTGTCATCCGCGTGTGTGCCGCTTGACGGGGCGGTGGCCGTGGTGCCGGCCGGATAGGGGACAACCTGCCCGTTGCGCAGGAGCTGGAATTCGGCGAAACTCATTTCAAAGCCATAACTGTCCACACCGTCATAAACGGCGGAGGTGGGGTTGAAGCGGATGTAGCGGAAGCGCCACACGTTAGGCTGCACGGCGAGCGTACCCTGTTCGACGCGCGTGTCGCCGGTATAGCGGCTGCCTGCATCCACGGCGCTCGTCAGGCCGGAGCCCTGTTTGACCAGCCCGACCGGGCTCGCGCCATCCATGACCGCCGCCGCGAACAGGCGTTCCTCGTTGGCACCCACGGTCACCGCGTCGGCCGCGCCGCCGACCACGGTGACGCGGTCCGTAAGCGACGGGACGTTGACCGCCGCATTTTCGTCCAGCACGACGCGCCCGCGTCCCGTGAAGGTCCCGGTGAAGGTCGAGAGATCGGCCACGTTCAAGGTCGCGGCGTCGTCCAACTGGACAGCACCCGCGCCGCTGAGCGCGCCGAGGGTCTCGTGCCAGAGCTGCGCGGTCAGCGTCGCGCCGGCGGCGATCTCCACGCCGCAGTACGGCGAGAGCGCGTCCGTGGGCCACGCGGTGCCGTCGAGGGTGTAGGCACCCGCCAGCACGCCGCGGTTGGTCGTGATCCGCGCGGCCTGGTTGGTCCGTGTGTCGGCGGTGAACCAGTTGGCGGCGTCGGCGCTGACATCGATGGTCCACGCCACGGGATCGTTTGCGGAATTCACGCCGGTATACCAGCGGTATCCGTTGAACAGGAGCGGGGCAGGCAGGTTGACGCGCACCCATCCGGTGGCCGATCCGCACTGCCAGAAGGTACGCGAATTACCGTCATAGACATGCGACGAGTTGTTGGTGCCGGCTGTCGAACTGGCGTTCCAGCCCGTTCCGGCCGGCCAGGCCACGGGCAGGCCGTCACGCAGCAGTTGGAACTCGGCGAGCGATGGCTGGCTGTCGGCGACGCGTGTCTGGACCGGCGAAAAACGAATGAAGCGGATGCCGCCGCCCAGGACGAGGGTTCCGCCTTCAATGCGCAGACCGCCGGTCGCGCCCGGGGTGCCCGCCGCGCCTGCGGTCGAGAAGGTGCCTGTCCCGATTTTGGTCAGGTTGACCGCTGCGGCGCCGTCCGCGAGCGCGCCGATGAAGCGGCTTGACACGTTGCCTTCGCCGACGGTCAGCGTGGCCGGAGTCGCGCCGCTGTTGGTGACCGTACTGGCGAGGACGGCACTGTCCAGCCGTCCGACGCTCTCAGACGCGCCGTTCAGATCCATCGTGCCGCCGGTCAGGGTCACGTTGCCGCTGATCTGGTTGCCGCCGCTGCCGGCGAGGCGCACCTCGGCTTGGGGCGCGACACGCAGGATGTGCCGAACCGACGGTGCGTCGATCTTACCGAGGATCGCCACACCTTCGTCGACCGCGAGATCCAGTGAAGAATTGGAAAGTGTGCCGCCCAGCGTCAGCGCACCGTCGCCCTGCTTGGACAGCGATCCGCTCAGCGCCCCGTCCAACGTCAATGCGACAGACGCGGACACGTCGAGCGCGCCGTCCGACGAGGTGAGCGTGCGCGTCAGCGTCAGCGGCCCTGTGCCGGTGATGCCCAGGGTGCCGCCCGTCAGCGCGATCGTGTTGGCGCTGTCGCCGAGCGCCGCGTCTTCGCTCACCCGCAGACGTCCCGCGTGGATGGCGATGTCGCCGGTGAAGCTGTTGACACCGGTCAGCTCCGCATCGCCGTTGCCATACTTGACGAGCGTGCCGGTGCCGCTGAGGGTGCCGGTGTGGGTCACGGCGCCGGCGCCGTCAAAGCCGACGGTCGCCCCGGTCCCGCTGAGCGTGACATCGTGCGCAGCCGTGAAAGCGTAGTCCGGATCGTCGTAGAGGCGTCCGCCGGTTTCGCGCGTGGCGTCAAACCACACCGCCAGATCCGTGCCACCGACGGTCACGGACTCGCCGCCGGTGCCTAGGGCGTCGGTCCGCGGGATGCGCAGCGAGTAGTCGGTGAGCGTCTGCGCGCCGGTACCCAGCACGCCGGGCGTGCCCGCCGCCATGTCGGCGCCAGGCGTGATCGCCCAAGAGGATGAGCTCGGCTGGGAGAGCAGCCACACCTTGTCGCGGAACACCACGCCGTTGGCGTCGTTCACATCGATGCCGAACACGGCGGGGCGATCCGGATTGCCCACGCGGAACGGCTCGGTGCCGCCCGTAACAGTCAGGACCGGTGTGCCGGAAGCGTCGGACGCCTCGACCAGATCGCCCGCCCAGAGCAGGGAGGCCGCGGTGCTTGCGCGGTCGAACGTGGCGTTCTGTGCCTGTTCCAGGCGGGCGCGGACCGTCTGAGCCGATGTGCCAAGCGGTGCGGTTCGCAGCACGCTGCCGTCGCCCGGATCTTCAAAATGCTTGGCCGACGCCGCGATTTCTGCTGCGTTCGTGAAGGGGCCGTTGGCAGGATCGAACATGATACCCGCAGAAAAACCGTCGGACGTGCGTGGCCCTACGCCGCCGGTGCCCTGCGATACGGCAATGTCCACCGTATGCCAGCCGGCGGCGAGCGCGACATTCTGCGTCACCGCCACGGCGGAGGCGGAGTTGTTGCGCAGCAATTCGATGCCGTCAATCGCCAGATAGCCGCCGTCGTCAAATGCTTTGGCAAAGCTGTAGGTGCCGGCGGCGGGGACATGCCATTGGCCGGCATAGCGATACTGCGTGTAGTTCGGATAACTGAGTGCTCCGGCGTTGGCCATGAGTGTGGTCGGCCGCACGCCGCTCGCGGTGTGCGCGGCATCAAGGTGGATGGCGCTGTTGGTAATCGAAGCTCGGCTTTCTTCCAGTCCTGCCAACCAGTCGGTCATGGCCAGCGAGCCGCCGTCCATCGTAAACGTTGTGGTGCCCAGGGCGCTGCCTGCCGCAAACACCAGCGCGCCGTCTGATATGCGGATGTCGCCGACTGAGTCGCCGGTCGCGAAAAACGACAGGTTGCCGCTGCCGATCTTGTCGAGCGTGGCGCCCTCGTGGATCACCCCGTTGATGGCCATTCCGGCGTTGTCCAGACCCGCGTGCAAGACGCCTGGCGCGCCCGCGCTGTTCACGAGCGCGAGATCGCCGGTCACGGACAGCGTGTTGACGGTTTCGCTGTGGCCGTTGAGATCCAGCTCGCCTTTGCGCTGGCCGTTCAGGGTCAGCGCCCCTTTGCCGGCACCGTGCGGGATAACCTCGTCCGCGCCGAGCCGCAACGTGGCCTGGGCCCCCGTGTTGGCGTAGATGCCGGGGCCGGCCGCGCCGACGACCGTTCCGCCCGCGTAATCGTTGTCGGGGTTGGAGAGGATGACCGCCGCGCTCTCCTGCACGATGAGCAGGGGCCCGACACCCGTGATCGGCGCGGCCACTTCTGTGCCGCCGCCGACACTCCGGCCGAACAGGTAGGCGCCGGATGCGCCGGCCGTGACGCCGCGGTTGGGATGCAGGGTCAGCAAGCCGGTGTAGTTGCCGAGACTGCCACCATCCAACACGAGAGCATCCGGCTCAAAGACGGCGGGCACGAGGCCCAGCGAACGGTCGGTTTCGGCAAACAGGTCGCCGTTGAGTGCCTGGACCTTTCCGGAGAAAAGATTGGTCGGCGCGTTCAGGCAGAGAATGCCCTTTCCGTCCTTCGTCAAGCCGTCGGTGCCGGTCAACACGCCGTGGATGTAGACGTTACCGTTACTGACCGTGCACAAGGCGGGAGCGGTCAGCGTGTTGGTCTCGCCGGCCAACGTCCAGTGACGGGCCAGGTTGTTGGTGTTGAACAGCAGGGCAGACAGGGAGAAGGGCATGCCGTTCGGCACCGTGACTGTGCCGCCTGCGCCGGAAAAGAACGCCGCGTCGCCGGTTCCCGGCAGCGCGCCGCCCTGCCACATGGCCGGGTCGTTCCAACTTCCGGAAGCGCCGGTCCAAACGGCATCGGCGGCGTGCGTGCTCCAGACAAGCAATAGAATTAGGGCGAACCCGAATGACTTTCGAACGAGCGGGTCTGTCATGATC
>JAGOBZ010000491.1 GCA_017999015.1 Kiritimatiellia bacterium | reverse complement strand
TTTACCCCCTGCCGCACGTCGTGCCAGAAATCGGCGCTGACGCGCCAGCCGCAGGGGCCGCGCTCGTCAGTCTGCGCGGGACACGGAACCGTCACCGCCATCGCTTTCATCACCCCCGCCTCATCCAGGAAGAACAGGCTGTCGACCGCATGATCGGAATAGCCCTCCAAACCGCGAAAATCGGCGAGGTCCGACTTCCCGTACATCTGGGCGGAACCATCGGCATACACCGCCCGGCGGTTTTGAGCGACCATCGCATACCCCATCCCCCACGCCAGCTTGGCGCGCTGCCGCGATTCCCAGGCGCGCACCACCGCTTCGGCCATCCGCTCGAACATGAACGGCACATACTCTTCCGGCTGCATCGCGCCTTCATAAGAATCATAAGCATCCTGATTTAGCGCGGGACCTTTGTGAGTGTGCGTCGCGGACAGAACTAGCTTGCTGACATCAAACCCCTTCAGCCGCGGCGCGACGATCTCGCGAAAGCGTTGCTGAACGCCGGCGCGGATCCCGACCACGTCGCACGCGACCAGAATGGCGGCGTCGGTCGCCCGGCCGCTATTCTCCCGCGCCTCGATCGCCAGCACGTTTGCGCTGATCCGGCTGTTCACCCCGCGCGAAATCGGTCCGGTACGCCCGCCCGTCAGAGCAACCGGCCGGTCAGGCGTGATATCCGACTCCGCCGCGCCCACCCACAGTTCCGCAGCCATGACTGCGTTTGCCGTCAGTATGAAAGCTACGCCTGTCCCAAACCAAACTTTTCCAACCATGTCCTTCTCCCTTCGTTTCCTGTCGCCACCTGTCGCTACCTGCAGACTGAAAAAAGCGTTCGACCTTCCCCCTGCTCATTATTTGACCGGCCCATCAAACCGCTCACCGCGCGGGGCGAGCCTGTCAAATCTGTACGGCGATCCCCCTGCCGCCCAGGCGATCCCGCGCAGCACCGCAAGGCGGAACCATGGATCGTCGAACGTTGCGGCGCGGTGCCCCGGCACACAACCGAACACACGGCCTTTACCCGGCGCAAAGGTCCATAGCATCGGCTGCGGCTGTTGTTCGCCGCCCTCGTTTTTTTCACGGCAGACCGCAAGCACGGTCACACGCTCGGCATCGAACGGAGGTGTCGGCGGCCAGTAGGTCTCATCGTCCAGCACGATCATCCGCGGCAGGTTGCGGCAGACCGGATGATCCGGCGCGGCCAACTCCATACGCACCTCGCCATGCCGGTAGCGCGTGAAACCGCCCACGCCCAGCAGTTCGGCCACAGCCGGATCGGCCTTCGGCCGGGTCCACGTGGCTGAATGAATCGCCACCAACCCGCCGCCGCGCGCCAGATATGCATCCACCTGCTTTTTGCGAGCGTCGTTCCAAGGCAGATAACAGAAGGCCACGATCACGTCCGCCGCCGCGAACTGCCCGTCCGTCGGCCAGCCCGACGCACGTTCGACCGAGACGCCCGGAGCACCTTCCTCCAATGCGGCGTCCGTGATCGCCGGGCCGTGAAGATTGACCTGCTCGGCGTCGTCGGAGGCGGCGCGTCCGCCAAGCAGCAGCGCCCAGCGCTCCTGCCACAGCGGATAGTCGTGCAGGCCGTTGCCGGACGGGCCATGATCTTTCTTGTCCGCCAGCAACACGATGCGCAGCGGGCCGGGGGCGTCGACACCGTCACCGAGCACGAGCGCCGCCTCAAACGCGGCGCGCTCCGCCGCACCGCAGATCGCACCTGCGGCCAGCGTCACCGTCAGCACTGCCCAAACACCCTGTTTTTGAAAACACCCCGTCATCATCACTCTTTCGCGAACACTTTCCGGATCGCCCCGACCGTCCGCTCCACAAATATCTGCCCCCCCTCATGCCCGACCGGGCAACTCTCGACCAACGCGCTGTAACCTCCCGCCTTCTCCGCATCGCGCGTGGCCAGATAACCGCCACATTCAAGGGGGCTTGAGAACGAAAGCAACACCGTCTGCCCGGCTATGCTGCGGCCCTGGATACGCGCACCGTACTCAGGATAGAGTTCGAAAGGATTTGTGGCAATCACAACATCACCCAGGCGAATGACATGCATCTCAACGATGAATACCGGATCGGCGCTCTTCTGCGCCTCATAGCGTGCCAGCGTCTTTGCGAACCGGCGCTTCTCCCAATAGTCGCCCCCTACGAGTTTCTTTTTAACAACCAGTTCATCATGCCTTTTTTTTGCTGCAAGATATTCATCTTCAGTAACAACGCGTCCCGGCAGGTCAAAACACTCTACATGGTGTAAAAAATTGACATCTGATCGCAGGTCATTGACGGCAACACGCCACACCCCGTCAACCGTTTCCGCAATCCTGTCCCCGATCTCTCGTGACCGCGAAACGCCTTTTAATTTTAACATGCGATCCTCAGCCGTCTTCCGCAAAATGGCGCGCGGGATATGATTCCCCGAGGGCGCAATGAAGCCCAACACAACCACCCCTTGACCATGCCGCTGACGCACCCCCTCCCGCACCCAGTGCCAGTAGTCGGCGTCGATTTGGCGCCCGCCCTCGCTCTGCGACGACGCCGGCACCGCAAGAACCGCCGCCTTCATATTTTTGTCAGCGTCCAAAAAGAAAAGCGCATCCACCACGTGATCCACGCTTCCCTCCAGATGGCTGAAATCGGCACGGCTCGTCTTGCCGTACATCACGGCTGATCCATCATCGTACACGGTACGCCGTCCCTGAGCGACCACAGCATGCCCAAGTCCCCAAGCGAATGTTCCGGGCTGACGTCCTTTCCAAGCCTTGACCACCGCTTCCGTCAAGCGTCCGAACAGGAAGGACACATACTCCTTCGGCTGCATGGCGTCGCCATAATCGTCATATTCTT
>JAGOBZ010000490.1 GCA_017999015.1 Kiritimatiellia bacterium | reverse complement strand
TGGTGAAACCCTGACTGCGTTGCAGGCGGCACTGGCAAGCGCGGGGACGGTGACGAAATGAAACCGGACACCGCACAGGGGATCATCCCGATAGATGGGCGTTGTTGCATGGAAGCGGCTGAAATGAGGGGATTGAACGAAGCCGCTGCGCGGCAGGGGGACTGCTTCGCGGTTGGTGCTCCTGACTGGAAGGATCGGGTTTCTGAGACCCCTTTCCAGACAGGAGCTTTCCGATGGCCGAGACCAGCCCTCTGCGCCGCCGCATGATCGAGGACATGACGGTCCGCAATCTCTCGCCGGCGACGCAGCGATCCTACGTCCAAGCGGTGTCGAAGTTCAGCCGGTTTTTCGGCCGATCCCCGGAGAGGCTGACGCTGGAGGACGTTCGCACCTATCAGGTCCATCTCGCGTCGAAGGGCGTGGGATGGGCGAGCCTCAACCAGACGGTGGCGGCCCTTCGGTTCTTCTATGGCGTCACGCTCGGGATGGCGGAGATCCCCGAGCGGATCGCCTATGCCCGCGAGCCGCGGCGTCTGCCGGTGGTGCTGAGCGCCGACGAGGTGGTGCGGTTCCTCGAGGCCGTGCCGAGCCTGAAGGCGCGCGCCGCGTTGACGACCGCCTATGCGGCCGGGCTGCGCGTGTCGGAGGTGACGGGCCTCAGGGTCGCCGACATCGACAGCGGCCGGATGATGATCCGCATCGAGCACGGCAAGGGCGGCAAGGAGCGCTACGTGATGCTGTCGGCGCAGCTCCTGGCGATCCTGCGCACCTACTGGCGGCTGGCCCGTCCCGAGCACTGGCTGTTTCCGGGGCGCGACGCCACCCGGCCGATCGAGCCGACGACGCTGCACGCGGCCTGCCGGTCGGCGCGGGCGGCAGCGGGGATCGGCAAGAAAGTGACCGTGCATGTCCTGCGGCACAGCTTCGCCACCCATCTGCTGGAGAGCGGCGTCGACATCCGGGTGATCCAGGTGCTGCTGGGGCACGCGCACCTGTCGACGACGGCGCGGTACACCCATGTCTCGCAGGGCCTCATCGGCCGGACGGCGAGCCCGCTGGAGGCGCTGAAGCTCGAGGTGGTCCCGCCGGCCTGAGGCGGCGTCGTCATGGCTGGCGGCCTCGAGGTGGCGGACGTCTTCCGCCGCCACGGCCCCGCGTTCCGCGCGACGCGCAGCGAGCACCTCGACCGCGACCAGCGCCGGGTGATGGGCGCGATCGAAGCCTGCCGCACCGCGGCGCTCGGCGGGCATGTCCGCCGTTGCGCCGACTGCGGCCACACCGCGATCGCCTACAATTCCTGCCGCAACCGTCACTGCCCGAAGTGCCAGGGAGCGGCGCGGGCGGCCTGGGTGGCGGCGCGCTGTGCGGAGCTGCTGCCCATTCCCTATTTCCACGTGGTCTTCACCCTGCCCGCGCCGGTCGGGGCGATCGCGTTCCAGAACAAGGCCGTGGTCTACGCCATCCTGTTCCGCGCCGCCGCCGAGACGCTGCGCGTCATTGCGGCCGACCCGCGCCACCTCGGCGCCGAGATCGGCGGCGTCGCTGTGCTGCACAGCTGGGGCCAGGCGATGCAGCACCATCCGCACGTCCACTGCATCGTGCCGGGCGGCGGCCTCTCGCCCGACCGCACGCGCTGGATCGCCTGCAAGCCGGGGTTCTTCCTGTCGGTCAAGGTGCTCGGCCGGCTCTTTCGCCGGCTGTTTCTCGAACGGCTCGCCGCCGCCTTCGCCGACGGCGAGTTGCGCTTCTTCGGCGAGCTCGCTCCGCTCGCCGAGCCCCGCGCCTTCGCCGCCCACTGCGCGGCGCTGCGCCGGATCGACTGGGTGATCTACGCCAAGCGGCCGTTCGGTGGCCCCGAGCAGGTGCTGGCCTATCTCGGCCGCTACACCCATCGCGTCGCCATCGCCAACAGCCGGCTCGTCGCCATCACCGACGACGCTGTCAGCTTCCTCTGGAAGGACTATCGCCAGCAAGGCCGCCACAAGGTCATGACGCTCGAGCCGGCCGAGTTCATGCGCCGGTTCCTCCTGCATGTCCTGCCCCCCGGCTTCCACCGCATCCGCCACTTCGGCTTCCTCGCCAATGGCCATCGCGCAGCCCGACTCGCGCTTTGTCGACAGCTGCTGGCCCAAGCCGTCGCGGGTCGGCAGGGCGAGCGCGACACCAAGCGCGACACCGCGCCCGACCACCACCATCGCCGCGAACCGCCTCGTCGGCATGAGCCGGAGCCCGACGCCTGCCCTGACTGCGGCAGCCTCTCGCTGATCCTGTCGGCGCTGCCTCGCGCGCCGCCCCATCCGGCGTCGCTCCGCCGCCGATGATCACGGCTTCCATCTTCTCCGGCATGCTGACGGCGCCCGTGCTCGCGGCCCGCGCCCCGAACGGCGCGCGCGCCGTTCGGCCGGCACGATCGCCGGCCGTCGACCATCGCCCTCCCGGTGACGTCTGGCGGCCACCCCACGCCGATCTCCGCCCAGACGTAGCCGGAGCCGCTCACCACGGCAGCGCCCAGTTGCATCGCATCGCCGACAGCGAGTGCCGCGGCAGCCAGCGTCCCGAGACACTCCACCCATAGCGCGAGACCCACCGCAGCTTCGTTCAATCCGGCTTCTATGAGGCGCCGACCACCGTTGCGCTCGCCGCCAACGTCACGCCGCGCCTCACAGAACCCTCCAGATTCCCCTGTTGCGGGGAAAGTGATTCACGCTTGGGATGGTCCAGCGCGTTCGCAAGTCCCCCACCCCGAAGCCGAAGGCCCGTTACCGGGTCACGAACTGGCGCGAGTACAACCGCGCGCTGGTCGCACGAGGAGCGATCACGCTCTGGATCGACGAGGCGGTGGTCGCCGGTTGGGGGGCGGCCG
>JAGOBZ010000489.1 GCA_017999015.1 Kiritimatiellia bacterium | reverse complement strand
GTGCCGCACAGCGTATCCAGCAGCGAATGCAGCTTATCGGCGGTCGTGGTGCCGGCGAACGCCATTTTAAAAGTATGCTCGATAGCCAGCGCTTTATCCTTGTCGGCGGTGCCCGTCGACTTCCGGATGCGTTTCCGGTCCGGCCCGTAGATCTGAAACCACCAGAATTGACTTTCGGTTTGCTTATAGAGTGACATGGTGTGCGCCTCCATTTCTGATTAAGAATTTTAACCTATGGCTAATTCACGGTCAAGCCATAGTTGAACCATAGGGAAATAAATTTAAAAACCGCGTAACTTGTTCTTTTGGAACTTGTTACGCGGTTCTGAAATTGGTAGCGGGGGTAGGATTTGAACCTACGACCTTCAGGTTATGAGCCTGACGAGCTACCAGGCTGCTCCACCCCGCAATCTGGTTGTTTTGTTTTCTGGCGCGCCTCGCAGGAGTTGAACCTGCAACCTTCTGATCCGTAGTCAGATGCTCTATCCAATTGAGCTAGAGGCGCTCTTGAAAACGTTTGTGACTTTAACAGATTGCTGATCGGGAACGCAAGGCCGAATTACTGTTTTTTTGAAATAGGTTGGCGGCAGGGGCATTCTGACGCGAGACAGAAGGATTGAGACAGGTGTCAGAGATGCCCGTATGGCTAGGCCAGCATGACCTGGCCGCCAGTGACGGGGACGGCCTGCCCGGTTTCATAGGACTGTTCCGTCAAGTAGTAGAGGGCTTTCATCACGTCAGGCGTGGTGCAGCCGCGACGCATCGGCACTTTCGACTCGTAGAAACGCTTGACGTCAGCGAATGTCTTTGCGCCGGGCACTTTGCCGCTGTCGAGGTACTGCCTGAAGAGACCTTTGTCGGGATCGGACCACAACGGACCGTCGTAAAAGTTACCGGGACAGATCGAGTTGACCTTAATGCCATCCTCGACCAACTCAAGCGCGAAACTTTGCGTCAGGCCGATACCGCCGAACTTGGAGCCGGCGTAGGCCCCGTTTTTATTGGAACCGGCCAGACCGGACTTGCTGTTGATCTGGATGATGTCGAACCACGCCTGAGGCGCGGCGCGGTGCTGCAGCGCCAGGATCGGCGCCACGCTTTGAACGCAGAGAAAGTATCCCTTGTAGTTCACGTTAGTGACAAAGTCAAAGTCTTTGACGGAAATCTCCTTGACGCTTCCCGCGCGCAATACGCCTGCATTGGCCACGAAGAGGTCAATCCCGCCGAAGGCCGCAACGACGCGCTCGAGTGCCGCCGCGAGCGAGTCGGGGTCAGTCACGTTCACGGCCACGCCGATCGCGGCATCGCGTCCGCAGGCCGCATTGATTTTCGCGGCCGCCGCTTGGACGCCTTCTGCGTTGATATCGGCCAGCGCCACCCAGGCACCTTGCGTGGCGAGGTCGGTCGCGATCTCCAGCCCGAACCCCTGCGCGGCACCGGTGACGACCGCAATCTTGCCGGCGGCGCGTCCCGGAGCTGTGGCGAACACGGCCGTATAGGTGCCGACCGCCTCGATCGTGACGCGTCGCGCACCAGCGGGGAGGCTGTCGCGCAGCACGGTCAAAACGTCGTCGCAGCCGGGCGGAATCGAAACGACGGGCTCTGTGCCGTCGGGTTTGACACTTGCGAGGCGGGGTAGGTTTTGGCCTTGGGCCATCAATCCGCGTAAGGCGGGCAAAACGGTCGACGTCATAATCATGATTGCTCCTTTGCCGCGGGCGTTCTCGACCAATGGAACGAAAAACCGTTACCCGCAGAACCCGACAAACATAACGTTCCAGACGGGGCAATGCAATGGGAATTAGTTCAACGGAGGGCTTGCGAACATGATCCAAAAGTGGCAGACTGACGGCCACTTTTTTAGACCTGTTACGAGGTGAGGAGACGGAATGTCTGACACTGAGAAGGAAACTGCCGGGCCGGCGCTGCCGCGCCCCGTGATCGCGGCCGACGAGTGCAAGAGCTGCGGGCGCTGTGTGAATGCCTGCCCCAAGAAGTGCCTGCGGTTGGCTGACCGGATGAACAGCCGCGGCGTCAAGCCTGCGGAGTACGTGGGCGAGGGCTGCACGGGGTGCGCGATCTGTTTCTACAACTGCCCCGAACCGTATGCGATCACGATCCAGAAACCGTAGCGCGGATGCGCGTGGACACGGACGGTGTCCGGAGAGAGAGAACACGGAACCATGACAAAGTTTGTAAAAGGCAATGAAGCGGTCGTGATCGGCGCACTCTACGCCGGCTGCGACGTGTATTTCGGGTATCCCATCACGCCGGCCAGCGAGATCGCGCATGCGGCGGCGCGCTGGTTTCCTTCAGTGGGGCGCGAGTTTCTGCAGGCCGAGTGCGAGACGGCGTCGATCTATATGGTCTACGGCGCGGCGGCGGCCGGCCGGCTCGCGATGACGGCGACCTCGGGGCCGGGCATGAGCCTGATGCAGGAGGGCCTCTCGTATATGGCGGGCGCCAATCTGCCGGGCGTGATCGTCAATATCATGCGCGCCGGGCCGGGGCTCGGCAACGTGTATCCCGAGCAGGGCGACTACAACCAGGCGGTCAAAGGCGGCGGCCACGGCAATTACCAGTGCGTGGTGCTGGCTCCGGCCAGCGTGCAGGAGATGTGCGATCTGACGCTGCGCGCCTTTGAACTCTCCTTCCGCTACATGACGCCGGCGATCGTGCTGGCCGACGGACTGCTCGGCCAGATGATGGAGACGCTGGTGCTGCCGGAGCATGAACAGCCGCGTACCGAAACGTCGGCGTGGGCGGTGCACGCGACCCCCGAGACGCGCAAGAATCTGATCACGTCGATCTATCTGGACGCGCCGGCGCAGGAGGCGCATAACCTGCGTCTGCAGGCCAAATACGGCGCGA
>JAGOBZ010000041.1 GCA_017999015.1 Kiritimatiellia bacterium | reverse complement strand
GGCCAGGGATTGGTGATCCCGTCGCGCGAGCGCCTTAGAGCCTCCCAGACGGCCGACAGGTCACCTAGGATATTCTGCCGGGTCTTGCCCTTCATGCCCGCATCCGCGAGCGAGGCGGCGAAGGCGGTAGCCGCCGCGCGGTCGACCGCCTCCACCTGTTCGGCGGCCGGGTAATCCTTTTTCGCCCAGTCCGACAGTCGGCGCAGCGCGCTTGCCCGCGCGTTCAGCGTGGTTTTCTCCAGCTCCTTGCCGGTCGCCCGGAGCCACTCCGTGTAGACATGCCAGACCTGATCGAGCCCCAGCGAGGTTTTTACCGCCCGCCCGAGCACGGCATCCAGCATGGCATGCAGCAGATCAGCCGGGCCTTCGCGCCTGACGGCCATGAGAAACGTCTTCTCCACGACCTCCGCCTTGGCGCGGTCCTCGGTTTTCGTCGACTTCCGGATACGCTTCCCTTCCGGCGTCATAATCTGAAACCACCAGTATTTGCTCTTCGGCTGCTTATAGAGGGCCATTTTTCACGTTCCTTCCAAATAGCTGAAGTTGTTTGAACGCCCATATTCTACCATACCTTTACCATACCCCACAACAACAAAAAACCGCGAATTCTTTGGGAATTCACGGCTTTTTGAAGAAATTGAATGGCGGGGTGGACGGGATTCGAACCCGCGACCACCGGATCGACAGTCCGGTGCGCTAACCAATTGCGCCACCACCCCGCGAAAAAGTGAATGAAATTTATCAAACGGCCCGCAGACTTGCAAGCGGGAAAACCATTTTTTTTCGAGCCGCGAAACGGTACGCGGGGTTGGAAAAAGGAGAAAGGAGGAGGGAGGAAGGAGGAGTTGTCTGACCGGTCTGACACGTCTGACTCAAGCAGAAACCTGGAACCCGAAACCAGAAACCCATTCAGCATGGCCAAACACTCAACGCCATTTTTGATGACTGCTCTTTGACGGTTAAGGGGCGATCCGCTACACTCTGCGCCATGTTTCCCCATGACGCTCAAAGCGGTGCGCGGGGCCTTGCGTTGAAACAGGTGAGGGCCATCGCGAGGGCCACGCTGGTCGAAGCGATCCAGCAGCCGGTCGCCTTTCTGATCATGCTCTCGGCGGTGATGACGACGCTGCTGGTGCCGGTCTTCCAGTTCCACCGTTTCGGCGAGGACGGGCGGCTCGCTCGCGACAGCGGCTTGTCGTGTCTGCTGGTGTTCGGCCTGGTGCTCGCCGCCGGCACGGCCGGGCGCACGGTGTCCGGCGAGATCGCGCGCGGCACTGCCGCCGCCGCGCTGGGCAAGCCGGTGCGGCGCGTGACCTTTCTGCTGGCGAAGGCGCTGGGGGTGCTCGCGGTGACCGCTCTGTTCGGGCTGGGCGTGCTGTCGGCGACGCTGCTGGCGGAGCGCGGCTCGGCGCACTTCATCACGCACGCGGATTACGCCGGCTACGTGACGGATGTGATCACGCTGGCGCTGGGCGTGGCGGGCGTGGCCGCGGCATTGCTCGTCGCGGCGGCGCGCCACTATTTCGGCCGGCGGCGGTTCGGCGTCTCGGCTTTTGTCGGCGTGTCGCTTTCGCAGGTTCTGGTGGCGCTGGGCACCGGTTTTTATAATCGCTTGGGGCAGCTCTATCCTTTGCATGGTGAGGCCGCCTGCACCGGCTGCGGCGCGGACCACGCCCAGGCGGCGGGCTGGGTGTTCTATCACCCGGAGCTGAACCTGCGCGTGATCCCCGCCGCGCTGCTGGTGCTCTTCGCGCTGGCGGTCTTCACGGCGCTGGCCACGGCGCTGGCCACGCGCCTGTCGACCGGCTCGACCCTCGCAGTCTGCGCCGGCGTGCTGCTGTTGGGACTGGCCGGCGACTCGCTGCTGACCGGCGCACCGTTCTGGTCGGGGCGCGGTCTGGCGGCGGGGCTGCTGCCGGACCTGCAGAATTTCTGGCTGTGCGACGCGGTCGCGCGCGGCGGACGCATCGCCTGGCGCTATGTCGGCGAGGCCGCGCTCTACGCGCTGACGTGCTGCGCGTTCTTCTTGGGCGCCGGCTGCCTGGCGTTCCGGGAACGGGATCTGGGATGAGGCGCGCGGCGACGCGCAGAAGGAGACGGGACATGCCTGAAAGCAAACAGCAACCGGTGATCGAGACGCGCGGGCTGCGTAAAGTCTTCCGCGATTTCTGGCGCCGTCCCACCGTGGAGGCGGTCAAGGGGCTGGATCTCACGGTCAACGACGGCGAGGTCTTCGGTCTGCTGGGGCCGAACGGCTCCGGCAAGAGCACCACGATCAAGATGCTGCTCGGCCTGCTGCGCCCCACGGCCGGCGTGGTGCGCGTGCTGGGCGCGGCGCCCGACGACACGCGCGCCAAGGCGCGCATCGGCTATCTGCCCGAGGTCTCGCACCTGCATCCCTTCCTGACGCCGCGCGAGACGCTGCTGTACTACGCCAGCCTTTTCGGCATGCCGCGCGGGGAGGCGGCGCGACGCACGCGCGAGCTGCTGGCCATGGTGGATCTCGAGCATGCCGCCGACCGCGCGGTGGGCGGGTTTTCAAAGGGCATGGCGCGCCGCGTGGGCCTGGCCCAGGCGCTGGTCAACGCGCCCGCATTGCTGGTCCTCGATGAGCCGACTTCGGGACTCGATCCGATCGGCAGCCGCGAGGTCAAGGATCTGGTCTGCGCGCTGGCCAGGGGCGGTGTGACAGTGCTGATGACGTCGCACCTGCTGGCGGATGTCGAGGATGTGTGCGACCGCGTGGCGATCCTTGAGCGCGGCGTGCTGCGCGCCGAAGGTAAGATCGCCGAGTTGCTGCGCCAGCCGGACGCCGTGCGCTTTGAGGTGGAGGGCCTGGACGAGCCGTCCGCCGCGGCGGTGCGCGCCGAGCTGGAGACGCGCACGGGACGGCGCGTGCGGCAGGAATATCCGGCGATGAGCCTGGAGCGCTACTTCCTGCAGGTGGTCGCGCAGGACGGACGGCAGCGCGCGTTCGCCATAGCGCCGTTCCTCAATACGCCCCCTCCGCCAAACTCCTAATTCCTAACTCCTAACTCCTAACTCCTCCCTCCCTTGATGACACGCATGACAAATGACGCACAGAACAGGAACGCGGCGGCGGCGTCTGCGCGGCGCATCGGCGGCGTGGCGGTTCTCGCCGTGCGGGCCGCGCTACGGACGCGGACGGTCGCGGCGCTGCTGGCGCTGCTGGCGGCCTGCGTGCTGGTGCTGCCCGGCGTCGTGAAGGGTGACGGCACACCCGAGGGAGAGCTGCACATCCTGCTTACCTACACGCTGGGCTTTGCCTTCGGACTTCTCTGTCTGGCGACACTCTGGGCGGCCTGCGCCCTATTTGCGGCGGAGATCGACAGCGCCCGCATGCAGCTCTCGGCCGTCAAGCCGGTGTGCGCGGCCGAATTCTGGGTCGGCAAGTGGCTGGCCCTGCTGGCGCTGAATGCGGCGGCGTTGCTGGCCGTTTACGCGGGCGTCTACTCGCAGGTGCGCTGGCGCATGCACCGCGACGGTTGGGAGGTGATTGAACAACCGGTCAGTCGTCATGTGACGCGTCCGCTGCTGCCGACCCCGCGCGAGGAGGCGCGCGACACGCTGGCCGACTTGCGGGCGCGCAATGAGCTGCCGCAGGGCTACAGCGAGCGAACCATTCTGCGCGTGCTGGAGGAGAAGGCGCACGAGAAGTACACCGAGATCCCTCCGGGGGGCCGGCAGTCGTGGCGCTTCCGCCTGTCCCGGCCGCTGTACGCCGACGAGGCGGTCACCGCGCGCCTGCGTTTTGAGACGGAGTACAACACGCGGGCGCAGGTGAGCGGCATCTGCCGGCTGGGAAGTGTCGAGACGGCACGGGCTGTTGAGGTGCCGCTGGACGATTTCACGCTGAAGGAGATCGAGTTTGACGTTGAGGCGCGCGCCTTCGGCCAAGTTCCGGCCGCCGGACTGCGCACGTTTGAGCTGAGCTTTGCGCACACCGGCGACGCTCAGCGCGCGGCGGGCCTTCTGCTGCGCTTTCGCAAGGATGTGGCCTTGCTGACGCCGGGGGGCAGTTTCTGGATGAATCTGATGCGCGCGGCGGCGGTGCACTGGAGCGTGCTGGCGCTGCTGGCGGCCTTCGGTTTGACGCTGAGCGTCTGTTTCTCGCTGCCGGTGGCCGCTTTCGTGGCGACGGTCCTGCTGGTTCTCACGATGGTGGGCAACTCGGTGGTGCAGGCGGTATCGGAGGAGGATGCCCAAAAATGGAGCAACCGCGCGGGCGTACTGGTGTCGCGCACGGTGCATGGTGCCACGCGCCGCGCCCTGCAGGCCGAGCCGCTGGCGGCCTTGACGAACGGCGAAAGGCTTGATGCCGGCATGCTGCGGGTGTCGCTGGGCTGGAATGCCCTGCTGCTCCCGCTGCTGCTGGCGGCGGCGGGCTGCGCGGTGCTGCGGCGGCGCGAACTGGCGGACACGGAGTGACGCGCGCACGGCGCGGGGAGGACACATGAACACGACCACACGCAGACGCTTTCTCGGGACGGTCCTGGCGGGCGGCGCGCTGGCGGGCGGCTGTCGCGGCCCTGCGGCGCACGGCGGCAGGGCGCGGCGGCGTTCCGCCGGCGGCCGGCTGAATGTCGCGGTGCTCGGCGCGGCAGGGCGCGGCGAGGCGTGCTGGCGCGCGGTCTGCGCCTCGGGCGACCGGCTGGCGGCGCTGTGCGACGTGGACGAGCGCGCGCTGCTCGCGGCGCGCGACGCAGTCGCCGACACGCAGCCGGGCCTGACGCTTTACAAAGATTTCCGAGTGCTGTTCGAAGCCGAGCGCGAGCTCGATGCGGTGCTGATCGCCACGCCAGACCACGGGCACGCCGTGCAGGCGGCCTGGGCGATGGCGCAGGGCTGCCATGTGTTCATGGAACCGCCGCTGGCGCACTCGCTTGCCGAGACCGAGGCGCTCACGCGGGAGGCGCGCCGGCGCGGGGTGGCGCTCTGGATGGGCGACGAGCCGGCAACGCGGCCGGCGTTCCGCCGCGCGGTCACGCTGCTGCGCGCCGGCATCATCGGCGCGGTCACCGAGATACACGCCTGGACCGCGCGGCCGGTGTGGCCGCAGGGCGGCGGCCGGCCGGAGGGCAGCGACCCGGTGCCGCCCGAACTGGACTGGGAGCTGTGGCTGTGCGGGGCGCCGCCGCGGCCGTTCAAGCAGCGCGTCTACCACCGTTACAACTGGCGCGGCTGGCACGATTTCGGGGGGGGCGCTCTGGGCGATATCGGCTGCCGGCTTCTGAGCCTGCCCTTCCGCGCGCTGGGGCTGGGCGCACCGCGTACGGTGACGGCGGAGGAGGTCGACGGGGCCACGTCCGAGATGTATCCGCGCGCCAGCCGCGTTGAGGCGTTTTTCGACGCTCCGGTCCGCCGGCGGCCGCCGGTCACACTCGCTTGGCACGACGGCGGCTGGCGGCCGGCGGCCGGCCGTCTGCCGGAGGTGATGCGGTCGCTCGAGACTTTTCCCGGCGGCGGCTGCCTGCTGGTGGGTGAAGACGGGGTGTGGCTGATGGCCGACGAGACAGGCGAACGGCATCGCGTGGCTTTGGCCGGCGAGACTCGGCTGATGGACGCCGATAAGCATGAAGCGTGCATGCTGGCGCCGCTGCCGCCGAAAGGCGCGGACACGCACACCCTTTTTCTCGACGCGCTGCGCGCCGGTGCGCCGGAACCCGCCGACGCTTCCCATGTGCGCGCGCTGACGGAGACTGTGCTGACGGGCTGCGTTGCGCAGCGCGTGCCCGGCCGTCTGGCGTGGAACAGTCGCAAGGGGCGGTTTGACGGCAATGAAGAGGCCAACCATCTGGTCGCGCCTGCTTGTGCCGAGGGCGGCGCGTTGCTACACTACCCGTGAGCGATCCTGACGGACGCTCTCATGGCAAAGGAGTGGGGTATGCGTGACACAGCGATGATGATTCTGGCGCTCACGGCCGGCGCACCATGTGCGTGGGCGGGGCAGGCGGACGCAGCGGCGCATGCGTGGACGGGGCCCTCCGCCCGCTTTATCCTGCAACTGGGCGTGTTGGTCTTTGTCGCCAAGATGGGCGGACGCCTTTTTCACCGCTGGAAACTGTCGCGGGTGCTGGGCGAAGTCGCCGCAGGCCTGCTGGTCGGTCCTTTGCTGCTGGGCGGCCTTTCGCTGCCGGTTTTCCCCGAGGGGCTGATGAATGACGCCGCCACGCTGTTCCGTGCGCAGGATCCGATGTATGGCGTGATCACCATCGCGCTGGTGGTCTTCTTTTTTCTGGCGGGCCTCAACACCGATGTGCGCCAGTTTCGTCGTTCCACGGCGGGCGGGATTGCGGCCGGACTCGGCGGCTTTGCCTTGTGTTTTGCGGGGACGCTCGCGGTTCTGGTTGCTGCTGCTCCCGTCCTTTCCGGCGGCACGGCCTGGGGTTGGACCACGCCGCAGGCGCTGCTCGTCTGTACGGCCGTGTCGGTCTCGTCTGTCGGCATGCTCGCGCGCATGCTTTCGGCGCGGCAGCGGTTGGAATCGCCGGCGGGCCAAGTGGCGCTCGCGGCGGCGCTGACCGACAATGTTGCCGGACTCTTTCTTTTCACGGTTTTTTCCGGCACGCTGACGGCTGTCGCGCGCGGCGCTGAGCCGGGCCTGCACTTGCTGGCCTCGATGACCGCGCGCACGCTGCTGGGCGTGGCGCTGGTGGCGCTCTGCGGGGTTCCCGTGGCCCGCTTTGTCAACGGCCTGGCGCTGCGCGAGCGCACCTACACCAGCGCCTTCGCCGTGTCTGCGGCCTGTTTGCTGATCGCGGGCGGGGTGATGGGCGCGATGGGACTTTCGGTGATGTCCGGCGCGTATGTCATGGGGCTTGTCTTCTCGACGACAGACTTGCGCCACGAAATCCGCGAACGTCTTGATTTTGTCAGTCTCGTGCTGGTGCCGGTCTGCTTTGCGGCGCTGGGGATGCAGCTTGACCTGCGGCTGCTGGGGGCACCTGCGCTGCTGGCCGGCATGGCGGGGTTTGTACTGGCGGCCGCTGCGGCGAAAGCGGTCGGGGCCGCGCTGCCCGCGCTGTGGGCCGATCTCAACGGTCGCGGCTGCCTGCGGGTGGGTGCGGGCGTGATGCCCCGGGGCGAGTTGACCTTGGCGTTGCTGGCCGCCATAGCGGGCATGGCGGTGCTGCCGCCGGGCGTGCTGTTCGGTTCGGTCTTGCTGGTGGCGGTGACGAGTCTCTGTGTACCGGGGCTTGTGCGCCGGCTTTTCGAGACCGGCGGCAACGGCACGCGCAAGCCCTTCGCGGTGCCCGAGCCGGTCAGGATCGCCTTCCAGTTTCCGTCGCACCAGGCCGCGATGCTGATGATCAACCGCGCCGTCGAGATTTTTGAGGACGACGGTTTCTACGCGCACCGTCTCAACCGCTACCAGGTGCTCTACCGCATCAGCCGCGAGGCGCAGGTGATCCATCTTCGCGGCCAGGAGGGCGAGGTCGTCTTCGAGTGTTCCGAACGCGAGCGGCCGCTGATCAACGCCGTCATGCTGGAGTTGTCGTCGGGTGTTGAGCAGAGCCTGCGCGAGCTTCAGAAACCGTTGAACGATGTGTTGCTGCGCAAGAGTCTGCAGAGCGGCGCGTCGGCGGCCGGGGTGGCCACGAGCATGCTGAAAAACCGCTTCGCCGTTGAAACGCTCAAGCCCCGGTTGCTGGCGACCACCAAGCAGGGCGCGATTTCCGAGCTGGTTTCGCTGTTGTATGAGAGCGGGCTGGTGATGGACCGCGAGCGTGCCGTCCAGGCGGTGTTCGAGCGCGAGCAGGGGCTTTCCACCGGCCTGGAGCATGGCCTGGCAATCCCGCATGCCCGCACGGACGCGGTGACGCGCCTGGTCTGCGCGGTGGGCCTCAAGCGGGAAGGGCTTGACTTCGACGCGGCGGACGGCAAGCCGACCCGTATCGTGGTGCTGGTGTTGGCGCCGGACCACGCCGCCACGCCGCAGCTTCAGCTCATCGCGCAGGTCTGCCGGCAGTTGGACGAGAAGGGGCGCGCGTCGCTCTTGGCGTGCGAGACGCCCGAAGACATGTTCACGGTTCTGGCCGGCGGAGCGCCGATCCTGCCCGGCGCGCGCGCGGCCACGCCGTTGGCGAACGCCTTGCCCTGGCAGAGCGTGTCGCTGGATTTCGCGCCCACCGACCAGGCGCAGGCGTTGTCGCTGCTGCTGGCCCTCTGCGCGCGCGGCGGCGCGGTCAGCGCGATGGAGGAGCTGCATGCCGGGCTGCAGGCGCGTGCGCCGTTGCTGCCGGAGCGCATCGGTGACGAGGTCGCGTTCTTCGCGGTCGAGACGCCCGGCGCCTGTCGCGTGGCCCTTGCGCTTGGGGTCGGCAAGCAAGGCGTGGCGTGCGCCTGCGGCACCCGCTGCCGCGTGTGCGTGCTGGCGCTTTATCCGCCGTCGGCCGCGGCGGAGTTGGCGCGGTTGAAGGCCGACCTGGCGCGTGCGCTGGATGCGCAGGGCATCGCCAAACTGCTTGCCGCCAAGACCAGCCAAGAGGCTTTGAATACGTTCCTTCCAGCTTGAAGCCTGAAAAGGCATGTAACCGAGACGAGACGCATGAATGACATTCCGCGCAGGGTATGGCTTGAGATCGACTTAGAAACGCTGGTGCGCAACTATCAGAAAATCACCGAAGCGGTCGCGCCGTGCACGGTGCTGGCGGTTCTCAAGGCCAACGCCTATGGGCTGGGGGTGCTGCCCATTGCCGAAGCGCTTGCGCGGGCCGGCGCGCCGTGCTTCGGCGTGGCCGAGCCGCACGAGGCCTTACAGCTCCTGCCTCTCGGTAAGCCGGTGCAGATCCTCAGTAGTATCCTGCCGGACGAGATCGAGTCGATGGTTGCGGCCGGCGTGACGCTGCCCGTCACCGACGGCGAGACGGCGGTGCGCATCAGCGCGGCGGCGGTACGGTGCGGCACGACCGCCACCGTGCATGTGAAGCTCGACACGGGCATGGGGCGCCTTGGGATCCTTGCGCAGGAAGCGCTGCCGGTGATCGAGCAGGCTGCCGCCTTGCCCGGACTGCGGCTGGAAGGGCTCTTTTCGCACTTCCCCTATGCGTACGAGACCGGCTCAGAACTGACCAACCGCCAAATGGATCTTTTCTGCGCGCTCGTGGAGCAGGCCGGCGCGCGCGGCATCCGCTTTGCGAAACGGCACATTGCCAACAGCGACGCGATCAACAACTTCCCGCGCGCCTGCCGCGCGCCGTTCAACCAGGTGCGCACCGGCATCAACCTGCATGGCTCTTTCGACACGGCCGGACGCCGCGCGCTGCATGTGGCGCCGGTGCTCGCGCTGAAAACCCGCCTGACGGCCATCCGCACCCTGCCCTCCGGCACGGGTATCGGTTACGGCCACACGTACCGGCTGCACCGCGCGACGCGCGTCGGCACGGTGTCGGCGGGATACGCGGACGGCCTGCCGCTCGCGCTCTCCAACCGCGGCTACCTGCTGATCCGCGGCGTGCCCTGTCCGGTGTTGGGGCGGCTTTCGATGGACTACACGACCGTGTCGCTGGAGAGCGCGCCGGAAGCGCAGGTCGGCGACGAGGTGGTTTGCCTGGGCGGCGCGGGCATACACGCGCTGACGGTCGAGGATTGGGCCGCACTCAAGAACACCCACCCGTACGAGATCATCTGCTCGTTCGGCAACCGCGTCGAACGCCGGTATTTGGCTTCGGGCGCCTAGAGGGTTCCTGGTTTCGGGTTCCTGGTTTCGGGTTGAGTCAGACAGGTCAGACTCTCCTTCCTCCTTTTTCCTTCCTCCTTCTCTCCTTCTCTCCTTCTCTCCTTCTCTCCTTCTCTCCTTTCGCTCATTTCATTCGCTCATTTCAGTCTTGCCGTCTTTGCCCATCCGTGCCACACTGAAACCCGCATGGTGCGTGATTGTTAAGCGGGAGCATACCGGCATGAAAGTACTGACTTACGTTGGCTGTTACACGGACGAAAAAAAAGAGGGCATCCACATTTTCGAAGCCGACACCGAAACCGGCGCGTTTCGTCCCGTCGGCCTTGTGGGGGGCATTGAGAACGCGATCTACCTCTCGCTCAACAAGGCCCGCACGCGGCTGTACGCCGGCCTCGGCCTGCCGGAATTCGGCGCGTCCAAAGTCAACGGTGCCGTGGCCGCTTACGCGATTGCGGGTGACACCCTCCTGCCGCTCAACCACAAGCCGATCGGCGTGACCCCGCCCTGCTATGTCGCGCTCGCCCCCGACGAGAAAGCGCTCGTTTTCGCCGAATACACCAACGCGGTCGCCGGCGTCTTTGAACTGACCGGAGACGGCCGGCTCGCCGACACGCCGCCGGTCACCGTGACGCACACCGGCAGCGGGCCGGACCCCAAGCGCCAAGAAAAAGCGCACGCCCATTGCGCAGAAGTCTCGCCGGACGGACGCCACCTCTGCATCGTCGACCTCGGCATTGATCGCGTGAAGGTGTATGACTTCCCGGGCCGGGCCGGGGGACTCAAAGAAAAAGCGACGCTGACCATCGCCAGCGCAGGCGGCGCAGGGCCGCGCCACATCCTTTTTCATCCGAACCGCAAAACCGCCTTTCTGCTGCATGAGCTGAACAATACGATCTCGTCTTTCCTCTATACCGGCGAGGCCTTCGTCCACGTTCAGACGATCTCCATGCTGCCGGACGATTTCAGCGATTACAGCAAGGCCTCGGCGATCAAGCTCTCCGCTGACGGCCGCCGCCTCTTCGGTTCGAACCGGGGACACGACAGCATCGCCGCATATGACATCGACCCCGACACGGGAAAGATGTCGCTGCTGGCGATCTCCAGACTGGTCGGCAAATCGCCACGCGACTTTGAATTCATGCCGGGCGAGAATTTCGTGCTGCTCGGGCACGAGAATTCAAACGAGCTGATGTCCTACGCCTACGACAAAGCCACAGGGCGGCTCACCCCCGCCCATGGGCCGTTTGCGCTTTACCGCCCGGTCTATGTGAAGTTCGGGAATCGCAGGTAAAATATGTCGCCCCCTGACAGCATTCAAAGGAATCGAGACGAAGAGAACACGTTGTCTGAAGAACGCAAAGTAACGGATGGGGAATTGGAAAGCGCATGGAAGATACAAATGCGCCTGAAGGATGAGGTTCTCTCTCGCGTTTCCCACGAGTTGCGTTCACCGCTCAACGCGGTTTATCAATATGTGACGATCCTGCTCGACGGACTTGCGGGCGATATCAATAAAGAACAGCGTGACTATCTCGGCATTGCGCTGCGGAATGTGAATCAATTGCGCAACATGATCGGCGAGCTGTTGGATGTATCACGCTCCCAATCCAACAAAATGCACCTGTCACCGTGCGAGATCGACGTGGCGAAAACGGTGACTGCCGCAGTGGAAACCGTATAACACGAGGCTCTCGCCAAAGCCCTCTCGCTGTCGATACAGGTGCCGGAAGGCATGCCCGCGGCGTATGCAGACCCACAGCGTGTCCAACAGGTCATTGTGAATCTGCTCAACAACGCGATTAAGTTTACGCCCGAGGGAGGAGCGATCACCCTGCGCGCGCGTGCGTGCGGTCTGCCATCAGAAAGTGCCGCGCCGGCTGCCGACCACATCGAGATATCAGTGACTGACTCTGGTTGCGGCATTCCCGAAAATGATCACGAGCGCATCTTTCAGCACTTGTACCAAGTGCGGAAAAGTATCGACCAGAAACGGGAGGGGCTCGGATTGGGGCTCTTCATCTGCCGCGAGTTGATTTCACGGATGGGCGGAAAAATTTGGGTCGAAAGTTGTGTCGGCACAGGCAGCACATTCTATTTTACGTTGCCCGTGTTCAACCTCGAACTTGCGGTATCGGCTGTCGTCAATGCCCACCTCGCTGAAGCCAGAAAGTTCGGTGTTTCTTTTACACTTGTCACTGTGGATGCCGATACGGACGCGGAAACGATCTTGCCGGTGTGGAAAAGGCTGAACGCGGCCTTTAATGGGAAATCGATGGGAGCGCTCTATTCCGGCAAAAGGTTCGCGGTGTGCCTTGATGAGAATCCTGCTGAGTGTGAAGCGACCCGAGAGCGCGTGCGGCGCTTGGCGAAAAAAGCATGTTTTTCTGAGGACTCAAAGCTTTCCTCCCTCCTTTCTTACGGTGTGGCCGCCGCAGGGCCCGACACGGAATCTGCCG
The DNA here is from genome assembly GCA_017999015.1 of Kiritimatiellia bacterium. Classification (GTDB taxonomy): domain Bacteria; phylum Verrucomicrobiota; class Kiritimatiellia; order RFP12; family UBA1067; genus DUPH01. Next base: position 1,118 of record JAGOBZ010000041.1, on the reverse strand, counting down.
AAGCGCTGTTGCGGCAAGCGGCATCCGCAACCGTTTCTGAAAGAGCGCTTTTAGCAAATAAGGACGTGGTGGTTGTCGATGATGAAGAGTCTTTCCTGCGGCTGCTCTCACGGTACCTTTCCGTTCTTGGCGTGCGCAGTGTGCGGACGACCTCGAGCGGAGCCGGCCTGTTCGAGCTGCTTGAGGCCGAGAACGCCGATCTGATTGTGCTTGACCTCCAGATGCAGGGCATGAACGGCCATGAGGTCATCGGACGCCTGAGAGAAAATTCTAAGACATCGCGCATACCGGTTGTGATCGTGTCCGGTTCGGTGGCCAATGCAGAGTATGACATGAGCTTGCAAGACGATCCGGAAGTTCCGGCCGTCAGTAAATTGAATATGCGCGAAGTTCAGCGCTGGGTCCGTTATCTATTGTGAAGTAAAGAAATTAGGTTCCCGATGAAAGAAACGAAAATCATGATCGTTGAGGATGACTTGGATCAGGCCGTCGGGCTCTCGGTCCGTCTCCGGGCGAATGGGTACAAGGTGCTTTTTGCTTCAGACGGGACAACCGCATTCACGCAGGCCTGTCAGCTTCTCCCTGACCTCATCATTCTAGACATCGGACTGCCCGCCGGCGACGGATTCAAGGTGATCGAGTGGCTGGCCGGCATGGTGAAAACCGCCGTGATTCCCGTAATCGTCTTATCCGGCCGTGATCCGTCCGTCACCCGCGGCCGTGTTCTCATGATGGGGGCCAAAGCCTTCTTTCAGAAGCCGATTGACAACGACATCATGCTGAACACGATCCGCGAGGTTTTGAACACAAATACCGCCGTCAACAATTATGTTCCGACGGTGCCCACCACGCCTGACACGCGCAACACCTCATCCGAAGTCTGTTCCATGTCCAGCCGACTTGCCCGATGGCGCAAAGAGCTTCAGGAAAACCCCGGTGACGCAGAGCTCATGACAGACATCGCGCAGGTTGTCGCTTCCTCCAGTGACCCCGAAGTCAGAAACGCTGACGAGGCGATGCAAATGTTGAGAAGGGCGATGTCTTTGATGGGGGCACCGACAGCAAAAATCTTAGATACGCTGGGAATCATCTATGCCGGCAAGGGGCAGTTCCCACAG
>JAGOBZ010000488.1 GCA_017999015.1 Kiritimatiellia bacterium | reverse complement strand
CGAACACGCGGACCACTCCTGAAGCGCTGGACGCGATGGCGTGCGAAGCCACCTTCCGGGTTTTCGAGACGTACAATGTGCTCAGCCGGCGCGAGGCGGAGAGCCGCTTTGAGATCTACCGCGAGAAATATGTCAAAGACGTGCTGATCGAGGCTCGCCTCTGCCTGACGATGGCGCGCACCATGATCTTCCCGGCAGGCGTCAAGTATCAGAAGCTGCTGTCGCAGACGGCGGCCGATCTGGCGGCGCTCGGCAAATCAGGGTGCACCACCACGCTGGACGAGGTCAACGGGCTGCTGGCCAACCTGCAGAAAGCGATGCTGGAGCTGGAGAGTGTCATTCAGATTCCCGCGAAGCTGTCGGCGGCCCGGGAATGCCGGTATCTGCTGGACACGGTCATTCCGATGATGAACGCGCTGCGCAAAGAGGCCGACGCGCTGGAGCATATCTGCAGCGATGAACTCTGGCCGCTGCCGACCTATCAAGAGATGCTGTTCATCCGGTAACACAAGGAGGGGACGTTCGTGCGCAAACCATTCCCATTCGGTTTCTGCCGGGTCGGCGCGGCGTCCCCGCCGGTGGCGCCGGCCGCCGTGGCCGGCAACGTGTCCGCGCTGATCGACGCCGCCTTGGGGGCGGCGGAGGCCGGTGCGGATATCTGCGTGTTCCCTGAGCTGTGCGTGACCGGCTACACGTGCGGCGATCTCTTTTACCAGACGGGCCTGCTGGATGCGGCAGAGGCGGGGCTGGCTTCATTTCTGGACGCGACGCGTACGCGGGCGACGCTGTTTGTGGTCGGGCTGCCGCTCAGGCTGGACGGGATGCTCATCAACGGCGCGGCGGCGTGCTGCCAAGGCCGGGTGATCGGGGTTGTCCCGAAAAGCTGCCTGCCCAACACGCAGGAGTTTTATGAAGGTCGCTGGTTTACGTCCGGGCGTGAGATAGCGGCCCCGCAGATCAGGGTGTGCGGCAAGCCTGTGCCGTTCGGCACCGGATTGCTGTTCGAGTCTGCGTCTGATCCCGCATGTTGCGTCGGCATCGAGGTGTGCGAAGACCTGTGGAGCCCGCAGCCGCCGAGCCAAGCGTTGGCGGTCGGCGGCGCGACCCTTCTCTTCAATCTCTCGGCCAGCAACGAGCGGGTCGGCAAGGCCGACTATCGGCGCATGCTGGTGGCCGCTCAGTCGGCGCGCTGCCTCGCGGCGTATGCGTACGCCGGTGCCGGCGTGGGGGAATCCACGACCGATCTGGTTTTTGGCGGCCACACCCTGATTGCGGAAAACGGCCGCGTGCTGGCGGAGGGTGAACGCTTCGTGCGCGCCGGCACCCGTGTTCTGGCCGACATTGATCTGGAGTTTCTGCTGCATGAACGGCGTCAGAATGCGGTGTTCGCGGATCATAACGCGCGCACGGCGCTCTTGCGACGGCTGACGTTCGGCGGCGGGACTGCGGTACAGCCGGCCGAGGCTCCGATTGCCACAGAACTGTTGCGGACCGTCGAGCCGCATCCCTTTGTGCCCGCTGATCGGGCCTGCCGCGATGAGCGGTGCGCCGAAGTGTTCGCGATTCAAAGTTCCGGACTCGCCACGCGGCTGCTGAACACGGGGTTCAAGGCCGCGGTCGTGGGCGTGTCGGGCGGACTCGATTCAGCGCTGGCGCTGCTTGCGGCGTGCGAGGCGTTTGACCGTGCCGGGCTTGACCGGAGCGGACTGCATGCGGTGACGATGCCCGGTTTCGGCACGACGGCCCGTACGCTCGACAACGCGCGGCGGCTGTGCGAGGGACTGGGCGTGCCTCTGGAGCAGATCGATATCACGCAGGCATGCCGCCAGCATCTGGCGGATTTGGGACACGACGGCGTGTCACACGATATCGCGTTCGAAAACGCGCAAGCCCGTGAACGGACCCAAGTCCTGATGGACCGGGCCAATATGCTGCATGCGCTGGTGGTGGGGACGGGTGACCTGTCAGAAATCGCCCTGGGGTGGTGTACCTTCAACGGCGATCAGATGAGCATGTACGGTGTCAACGGCGGCGTGCCCAAGACGCTGGTGCGCGACGTGATCGCATGGGTCGCGCAACGCCGTGTCAACGAGGTGGCGCGGGCGGCTCTGCACGAGATCCTGGCTACGCCGGTATCTCCAGAATTGTTGCCGGCTGACGCCAACGGGGAGATCGCGCAAAAGACCGAGGATGTGATCGGCCCGTATGAGCTGCACGATTTCTTCCTCTACCACTTCGTGCGCTGCGGGGCGTCCGAGGCGAAGATCCGGTTTCTGGCGGGCATCGCGTTCGCCGGATGCTATGCGCCTGATGAGATCGCCCGCTGGCTCGCCCTGTTCCTGCGGCGCTTCTACACGCAGCAGTTCAAGCGTTCCAGTCTGCCGGACGGGCCGAAGGTGGGCTCGGTCGGGCTGTCGCCGCGCGGCGACTGGCGCATGCCCAGCGACGTGCCCGGCGACCCGCACGCGTAGGTGTCCGGCAAGGCGTATTTCTGCGCGATGGGATCCTGCGACACCTTAATTCCCTCACGACCCCAACCGCCGTTACATCGGTTGACCGGCGTGTGATGACCCGAGGGTTCACGATGTCAACGATAGATTCGACTTTTTTCTTGTGGAGCAGCTTATCGAGAATACCAGCACACAGTTTTCCGGTATTCTCGCCGTCCAAAGAAATCGACGACAACGTCGGGGGTGAGGGACGGCGCGTCAGCGACGTTCCTCTCCACCATCATGGTTGGGCTTGAATTGTCGCAATACCAGTGCAGCAATCACAGCCAGAATGGTTGCGCACAGCCAGTTCGCAACAAATCGTGGCAAATCAAGCTTAGCGTACCATGCATCTGACTGTGTGCTGACATCCAAATAGAGTGCCCAGCAGGGAAAGCCA
>JAGOBZ010000487.1 GCA_017999015.1 Kiritimatiellia bacterium | reverse complement strand
TCGTCTTTATAGGCATGGAATTTCGCGCGCAGATCCGGGTCGGCGGTGCCGAGGATCTGGACGGCGAGCAGGGCGGCGTTGACCGGGCCCGCGCTGCCGAGCGTCACGGTGGCGACCGGGATGCCGGCCGGCATCTGGAGCGTGGCGTAGAGCGCGTCGAGGCCGTTGAGCGCGCCGCCGGCGACCGGGATGCCGATCACCGGGAGGACGGTGTGGGCGGCGAGCACGCCGCCGAGGTGGGCGGCGCCGCCGGCGGCCGCGATGATCACCTTGAGGCCGCGCGCCTCGGCGTTGGCCGCGTAGTCAAAGGCGAGGTCCGGCGTGCGGTGGGCGGAGATGACACGCACGTCAAAAGCGACGCCGAAGGCGGTCAGCGTGTCGGCGGCCTTCTGCACCAGCGGCCAATCCGAGTCGCTGCCCATGACGATACCGACGAGAGGTGTGGACATGTGTGAGGTCTCCTTGTTTGGGACGGCCGGGTTTCCTGCCCCGAGCGTCGATTGTCGAGCGTCGCGAGTCGCCCGTCACGCCCGGTCGAAGGCGCGGTGGGCGATGTCCGTGCGGTAGTGCACGCCGTCAAAGCGGATCTTTGCCGCGGCCTCATAGGCACGGCCCACGGCGGCGCGCAGGTCGGCGCCCAGCGCGGTGACGGCGAGCACGCGGCCGCCGGCGGTGACGACCTGGCCGTCGTTCAGTGCGGTCCCGGCATGGAAGACGATGGCGTCGGCCACGGCGCCGGCCTGTTCGAGCCCTGAGATGGGCAGGCCCTTGCGGTAGGGCCCCGGATAACCGCCGGCGGCCAGGATCACGGTGGCCGCGGCTTCGGGGCGGACCTGCACGAGATCGTCGGTGAGCGTGCCGTCGATGCAGGCTTCGAGCGCGGGAATGAGGTCGCCGCCGATGCGGGGCAGCACGGCTTCGGTTTCGGGGTCACCGAAGCGCGCGTTGAACTCCAGCACGAACAGGCCTTTGGGGCCGATCATCAGTCCGGCGTAGAGCACGCCTTTATAAACAATGCCGCGCCTTTTCAATTCGCGCACGACCGGCAGGATGACCTGCTCTTTGATGGCCGGCAGCAGGTCGGGTGTGACAACCGGAGCCGGCGAGTAGGCGCCCATGCCGCCGGTGTTGGGGCCTTGGTCGGCATTGAAGACGCGCTTGTGGTCCTGCGACGGCGGCAGCAGCACGGCGTGCTCGCCGTCGACAAGGGCGAGGATCGAGGCCTCCTCGCCCGCCAGAAACTCTTCGATCAGGACCTGCGCGCCGGCCGAGCCGAAGACCGCGTCCACCAGCATCGAACGGATCGCGTCGGCCGCCTCATCGCGCGTTTGGGCGATCACCACGCCTTTGCCCGCGGCGAGGCCGTCGGCTTTGATCACCACCGGCAGGGAGAAGGAGGGGAGTGCCGCCACGGCGGCCTCGGCGTCGTCGAAGGTCAGCGCGCGTGCGGTCGGCACGCCGGCGGCGTTCATGATCTCCTTGGCGAAGCGCTTGCTGCCTTCCATCCGCGCGGCGGCCTGACAGGGGCCAAAGACGCGCAACCCGTCTGCGGCAAAGGCATCGGTGATGCCGAGGCAGAGCGGCGCTTCAGGCCCGACCACCGTGAGGTCGGGCCGGTTTTCACGCGCCCACGCCAGCAGGGCGGGAATGTCGTCGGCCGGGATCGGCAGATTGCGAGCGACAGATGCCGTGCCGGCGTTGCCCGGCGCGCAAAAAATTTCAGGGCGGGAAGTCTCGCGCGCGAGACGCCACGCGATCGCGTGCTCGCGCCCGCCGCCACCAACGACAAGAATTTTCATAAACCGTAATGATAGGAAAATCGGCGCATGATGAGCAAGCGGAATGCGGGTGATCCCCATTTCTTTTTTTTGAAAATTTCTTTTTTTTCAGCTTGCCGGGCCGTCATCCATTGCGCTACACTGTCTGCAACGATTGGGAGTAGATTTGTTATTCGACAGGATTCCGCGAGGAGTCCGACACGGAGACGAGCGATATGATGTCTACCAATACACGGTTGGCGAAAACCGCCGGCGCGGGGGTCGCTTGCGCGCTCGCGCTCGTTCTGCATGGGGACGTGCAGGCGGCGGATTCAGAGGTTCCTCCGGCATGGAATGTCAGCCCGATGCAGGCTGGCGCCTACCGGGAAGCGTTCGAAACAAACGTGCCGGCCTGGGCCGCGGCGGCGGGCTTCAACGTACTGACCAACGACTACCCCGACATGACCGGTTTGCCGGTGCGGTCGAACGTCTGGTTCGCCGCGGGGTCCAAGGTGCTGCAGCTCGAGACGGACGGCGAGGTGGTCTCCAACACCTTGGCCTACGCGACCTCGGGCGATCCGGTCTCCTTCTCCGGCAAGCCGGTGTACGTCGACTTGCGCATGAAGTTCGACCCGCTGGTCAATGCGCCTGACCCTGAACTGCTGGCCAACTCCAAGATGGCGCTCTTCCTGACCTCGGACGCCAAGTTGGTTGTCGTGCACGCCGGCGGCGCCACAACCAATGCGAACGTGCTTGACACCAACAAATGGTATCAGGTGACCGTCAAGCTTCAGGATGGCAAGTTCGACGTGTCGCTTAACGATACGGCCGTCCTGACGGGCTTGTCCGTCAAAGACGCCGGGGTCGCCAACACGCTTGCGTCGGCCAATTTCTACGGAACGGGACTGATTGACGAGCTGTATGTCAGCCACGGCGATCCGGCCTACGCGGTGCCGGGGCCGACGAACAACGTGCCGCCCTTGCCTGAACCCGAAACGCTGTCGGACGGGTGTGTGTCAGGAAAGTGACAGGATTTTCTGAAAGACCTTGCCGCAGTGCTGCCGTCTTGCTAACGTTATATATATTTCATCTATAACAAGGAGGCCGGTATGACGCTCGCAGAGCTGACTGTG
>JAGOBZ010000486.1 GCA_017999015.1 Kiritimatiellia bacterium | reverse complement strand
ACCCAGACGCTGGCGGGGCTGGGCGGCGGCGGCACGGTCACGAACCTGGCGGCGCTGACGGTGACGGACACGCTCGCGCCCGGCGACGCCGGCGGCTGCGGCACGCTCACGCTGGCCGGGAACGCGGCGTCTTTCGCGGGCTGCACGCTGTCGGTCGCGGTATCGGACACGGGGGCGGGCGACCGCCTGCACGTGCAGGGCGACCTGGACCTGACGGAACTCACGCTGGACGTCGAAAATCCGGAGCAGCTCTCACGGTTTAAGAAGTACACGGTCGCGAGCTGCACCGGCACGCTGACCGCGCCGTTCGGCGCTGTCGGGACGCTGCCCGCGCGTTGGATCGTGAACTATGATGCGGAAGAGAAGACAGCGTATCTGGTCTACAACTTCGGCACGCTGTTTTCGCTGCGGTAGCTGAACTCGCAGCCGCAGTAGCTCTGCCGGTAGAGCCCGAACGCCTCGGCAAGCTGAATGCTGTGTTTGAAGCCGTCCCGTTTTTTGAAATCGATAGCCAAAAATCGGGCAGCGTCCAGGTCGTGACCGACCTGAAAGAGCGTCGGCGCGTGTTTGTGCGGGCTGACCGTGAGCGTGGTGGTGAAGGCGTCCAGCCCGCGCGCCGCCATCGCCTCGCGCGTGCGGCAGAGGCTGAAGCGGAAGCAGCGCGCGCAGCGCGCCCCGCGCTCCGGTTCTGTCTCAAACCCGCTCGCCGCTTCGCGGAGCCAGGCGTCGTGGTCGGGCTCATCGATCAGCAGCGGCACGCTCACGCGGTCCGCCAGCAGGCGTACCGCGTCGAGACGCTTGAGGAACTCTTCAGGCGGCGCGATGTTGGCGTTCGAATAAAAAAGCGTCACGTCGTGCCCCAGCGCTTGCAGGGTGAGCACGCAGTGGCTGGCGCAAGGCGCGCAGCAGGTGTGCAGCAGAACGTTCATGGTTTCTTCCGGCTCACAACTGCGGCGAGGGGTGGGCGAGAACCGGCTGCCGGGCGCGGCCGTTCACCACGATGGCGATCGGCAGGGCCGGGCACTGGCTCTCGCAGGCGCCGCAGCCGCGGCATTTGTCGGCATCGACGATCGGGCACATGACGCCGTTGCGCTCGACCTCGATGATCGCATGGTAGGGGCAGTACTCCTGGCAGACCACGCAGTACTCGTGTTTCTCCCAGGCGATGCAGCGGCTTTTGCAGACATGGGCGAGGCCGATGGCGGTCTGCTGTTTGCGCGCGACGGCCAGCGGGCGCAGGGCGCCGGTGGGGCAGGCCTGCGTGCACGCCGTACACTCTTGGAAGCAGAACTGTTCCTGCTGCTCGTTGAGGCTGCGGAAGGCGAGGACCGGCGTGAAGAGCCCGTCGACGCCGGTGGTGCCGAGATCGGGCAGGATCAGGCCGTAGGGACACGCCGCCATGCAGTTGCCGCAGCGCGCGCAGAGCGCGTTGAAACCGGTGGCGGCCGCACCCGGCGGGCGGATGGCGAGCCGGTGTTCCGTGCCGCACGAACAGGCGTGGCCGCCGGCGTCCTGCTCGCCGGACGCGCGTTCCCGCCGCTGGCGGCCCTGGCCGAGCCCTCGGCCTTGGCCCCGCTCGCAGGCGGCGGTTTCGTGCGCTGCGGCGGCCGCAGCGGCCTGCAAGCCGAAGCGCCGGTAAAGCAAGCCGGTGACGCCGCCCAGCGCGAAACCGAGGAAGACGCGGCGCCCCGCGTGCGCGCGGGAGAGGGCGGTCGGGGCTTCCTGCGCGGCCGGTCCGCGCGCCGCGCGCAGGCGGTTGCCGAGCTGCGCGAGCCACTCTTGCAGGCCGCCCAACGGGCAGAGGCGGTGACACCAGATGTTCGGGGCGATCAGGCTGGCCAGCAGGATCAGGACAAACCCGCCGGCGGTGGCGGCTGAGAGCCAGGTGAGCGGCGAGCGCCAGGCCGCGAAGAAGCCGTTGAAGATGCAGAGCGGGTCGGTCCAGATCAGCAGCGGCCAGCCGGCGGCCGCGCTGCCGATGATCAGCAGCGCCAGGCCCTTCCCGACAAACGGAACGCGGCGGATCAGGCCGGCGTTGCGGCGGTTGAGGCGGCTGACCGTTTCGGCGGCGAAGCCCATGGGGCAGAGGCGCCAGCAGAAATAGCGCCCTTTGAAGAGCGGCAGCACCAGCAGCGGCAGGCCGAGCAGGGTGAGCAGGCCGGCGCTGCGGGCGGCCAGGGCGCCGCCCAGGCTGAGCAGCGGGCTCAGGCCGGGCAGCAGGACGCTCCAGCGCCGCCACGCTTCGGGCAGCACGCCCAGCGCGGGCAGCGCGAAAGCGACGAACAGAACGAGACGGAGCAGGTTGCGGCGGGTCATCATGGCGTTACGCTTCGATCCGCTCAACTTTGATTTTCGCGAGATCGCCGCAGCCGACGCCCATCTCGTGGCCGAGCTGGATGTAGGCGATGTCGAACGGCGCCTTTTTGAAAAGCGTTGCGGCGTAGGCGTCGGCCGCCACCGGATCGGTGCTCAGGATCAGCTCGTGCGGGTGCTCCAGGTCGCCGGGGCCTTGCGGCCCTTTGGTGAGCATGATGCGCGTGGCGTCGATGATCACCAGTTTCGGGCGGATGAAGGTGTTGAAGTCGGCGATGCACTGGTGCAGGCCGTCGCGGTGCCAGGCGCGCCGATCCTCATTGGCGACCGAGCCCATCCAGTTTTTCATCGAGAGCGTGAGCGTCGCCCCGCTGTGGTGCTTGGCCACCGGCATGTTGATCAGGCAGTCGCACTCCAGGATGTCTTTTGGCACGCCGGCGGTCTTGGCGATCTTGCCCTTGGGGATCTCGACCTTCTGATAATCCTCCTTGGCGGGGCGGTAGAGCCGCGCTTGGGTGCCCTTCAGCGCGTCGGCCACGCCGCTCGCCTGGAAGGTGGATTTCTCCGGGTGGCAGGTGT
>JAGOBZ010000485.1 GCA_017999015.1 Kiritimatiellia bacterium | reverse complement strand
AGCGAGATGGCCGCGACCGCGCTCAGCAGCAGGGTGAAAACGCCCGTGACCGATTGCGCCGCTTCGACCATTTCGGCCATGTTGGCGACGTGAAAATCGTTGTCTTCGTCGTCGCGCAGCTTGTGGCGGCGCCGCAAGAGCTGCTCGATCCGGGCTTGCACGGATTCGAGGTCCACGCCGTCTCCGACCTGCAGGTCGATCTCGTTGATGTAATCGGCGCCCAGAATGCGGTTCATGGCCGTGGTGTAGGGGACGAGCGCCTGATCGTCAAAGCTGAAGGGCCCCTGGGCGCCTTTGCGTTCGAGCACGCCGACCACGGCGAACACCACGCCGTTCAGCCGCACTTCGGTGTCTACGGGGTCGGGGTCCTCGCCATAGAGGTCCACGGCGAGATCGGCGCCCAGCACGGCGACTTTGGCGCGCCGCTCGATTTCGCCCTCGGTGAACATGCGTCCGTCCGCCAGCTTGAAATTGCGGATGGCGGGATAAGTTGTGGCAACGCCCATGATGGAGGCCTGCTTGTTTTCGCCGAAATACTTGAACTGGACATTCCCGCGCGCCACCGGGGAGGCCAGCACCACTTCGGGAATTTCCTCGAGGACCGCCTGGGCATCGTCGAGAAGGAGGGTCTGGGCGGCGGCGCTGCGTACGCCGCCGGCCCTGAACTGGCCGGGCATGACCATGATCAGGTTCGAGCCCAGGGCGGTGACCTGCGAAAGTACCTGGTTCTGGGCGCCCCTGCCCACGGCCAGCATGGCGATCACCGCTCCAACCCCGATGATGATGCCGAGCATCGACAGGATGGAACGCAGTTTGTTCGAGAGCAAGCTGCGCAGCGCCACTTTGAGCGTGGTCAGGAATAGCATGCTTGGTCCCCTTGCGCCGAGGCGCGGGTCTGGTCGGCGATCCGTCCGTCGCGGATATAGATTTGACGCTGGCACCGGGCGGCGACATTCGGGTCGTGCGTGACCATGATGACGGTGCGGCCTTCCGCGTGGAGGGCGTCAAACAGCGCCATGATCTCCTGGCCGGTACGCGTATCCAGGTTTCCGGTGGGCTCGTCCGCCAGGAGGATCGCGGGGTCCGTGGCAATGGCGCGCGCGATGGCGACGCGTTGCCGCTGCCCTCCCGACAGCTGGTTGGATTCGTGGTAGATGCGATTGCCCAGCCCGACCGTTTCGAGGGCTTTCTGCGCCCGGCCCCGGGCATCCCGCGCGCCGCCGTACAGGAGCGGCAGTTCCACATTCTCGAGGGCGCTCAGGCGCGGCAGCAGATTGAATGTCTGGAAGACAAAACCGATGTAGCGGTTGCGGATCTCGGCGAGCCGGTTGCCGGACAGCCGCGCCACCGGTTCGCCGGCCAGCATGTAGTCTCCGGAATCCGCCGGCCCGAGACAGCCAAGGATGTTCATCAGCGTTGACTTCCCGCTGCCCGAGGGACCGGTGATCGCCACCTTCTCGCCGCGCTGGATCGCCAGCGATACGCCGTCGAGGGCGCGGACAACGGCCTCTCCCAGTGTGAATGTCTTCACCAGGTTCGTCGTTTCAATGACGTTCTGCATCAAGCACACCTTTCGGGCAGAAGCAGCGCCGTGCGGCGCTGTCTGCGCGTGCTGTACCTCATCGTACCGCCTTAGCGTCTGCCGCCGAGGGCCCGGCCGATGCCCATCATCGGCGGCGGCCCGCCGTCCTCCTCGCGTTGCCACGCCGTCCCGCCGGTATCCGGTGCAACCAGAATCGCGTCGCCTTCCTCGAGCCCCGACGTGACCTCCACGTGGGTGTCATTGGTCAAACCGAGTTCGATGACCACGGGTACGGGCGGAGCGCCGGGCGTGGGCGCAGGCGTCAGGACCGTCTTCTCCGTGCCCCGCCCGCGCACGGCCTCCGCGGGCACAAGCAAGGCGTCCTTGTTTTCCGCGACGAGAATCTCGACATCGGCGGTCATTTCCGGCAGCAATTTGCTCTTTGCCTCGTCCAGGACCTCGATTTTGACGTCAAACGTGACGACATTGGAGATGTTCTCGCCCTGGGTCGCCACCCGGACGACGCGGCCGTGAAGGCGTTCATTGGGGAAGGCGTCGACCATGACGACGGCGTCCTGGCCCGGTTTGACCTTGCCGATATCGCTTTCGTCCACCGATGCCGACACGAAAATCTGGGCGAGATCGGACAGGGTGAGCAGGGCGGTGCCCCCGCTGACGTTCATGGTGGGGGACGCGATAATCTGGCCGATCTGAACCAGGCGGTCGGAGATGACCCCCGAAATCGGCGCATAGACCTGCGTTTCGCTGAGCCGCTGACGCGCCTCGTCGAGCGCGATCGAGTATTTCTGCACCTCAGCCTCGGCCAGACGGATGTCCTGTCGGGTCAATTCGAGGCGGGCCTGTTCGGTGGCGATCTTGTCGAGGCCGACCCGGGCCCGGCGGGTTTCGCTCTCCGCCTTCACCGCGGAGGCTTCGGCGCTCACGACTTCCTCGGGGCTCGCGTATTCCTTTTCGAGCAGCGCGGCCGTCCGCTTTGCCTTTTCGCGCAGGTCTTTCTCGGAGGCCTGGGCCGCCACGAGCGCGGCCTGGGCTTCCTGGCGGGAATTCACGATTTCCATTTCCGCCACGGCCAGCGACTGGCGCGCCTGGGCCAGCTTGGCTTCGGCGGTCTCCAGCTGGACCTCGGCCTGCTTCACATTGCGATCCTCGTCCACGGGATCCAGTTTGAGCAACAGGGCGCCTTGTTCCACGCGGTCGCTGATGTCATACGGCAACTCGACAATCGTGCCGCTTGCCTTGCATTTGATTTCGATGTCGCGATTGGATTCCACGTAGCCCGAGCAGGAGACCTCCTCGCGGATGACGCCCCGGGTCACGGTGGCCGGGTCATACACCGGGCCGGTGTTGGCC
>JAGOBZ010000484.1 GCA_017999015.1 Kiritimatiellia bacterium | reverse complement strand
GCGCAGATCATCATACGGCCGCGGCTCGCGCGGGTGTTCGTCCTTGCCCTCGGGAAAGATGCGGCGCTACAGGGGCTGTTTCAGCCGCACCGACTTGTTCTCCTCCAGCGTGTGCAGGTCATCCAGGCGCCGCAGGAAGAGCAGGTACGTGATCTGCTCGATGACCTCCATCGGGTTCGCGATCCCGCCCGACCAGAAGGCGTTCCAAATGGCATCGATCTTCCCGCGCAATTCTCCGGTAAGCATGTCGGAAAAGTCCTTTAAAGCTCAGATTCGTAATCAACGTTTTAGGTGTTTGACTATAGCAGTATGATGCCCTATGTTCCACCTCGAAAGCACCTAGAAAACAAGACGTGGAACCGTAACACTTGCCGATTGTAATCGGCAAGTGACAGGGGGTATGCGAGTCGGGTGCGTGTTTGATGCGACGCACAGTCGGGAGCGTGGGCGTCTCCGCCCGCTCTGTGAAAGTCCGCACGCAAGCCAGACCCCGGTAGGGCGGTCTCGCCGAGACCGCCGCGGACGCCTCGGCGAGGCGTCCCTACCAGAAGCGGTTTCGCGTTACCGTCATGACCGCTCAACCTATTGCACGGTACTTTGTTGCGGGCGGGGACGCCCGCGCTCCCGTCTCGCCATCCCCCCTTTCACCAGAAACGCACAATCTTCGCCCACCCCTGCCGCTAACCGATTACGCCGCTTGCAATCACGCATTGGCGGACACTGACGGCGTGTGATAAAATGGCCGCACACTTATGAAAAACTATTTGCATGCCCTGAACGCTTGCCTTGTCGCCGTCATCCTGATGGGATCAGGATGCGTCAGCTCGCGCATGGTGGAAAACACGCGGGTGCCCGAGATTTCAGTCGACAGTTACGGCGCCATCACCTTTGACAACGAGCGTGTCGACTTGAAGCGCCTTGCCGGCAAAGTGCGTGCCGCGGGCATCTCGCGCGAGCAGGAGGTCAACATCCTCGTGCCGGAAAACTTTGACCGTTCGTTGCGTAACCAGATCTACGCCGAGATGATCCGCAGGGGCTACACGCGCACGATTTTTGTCACGCAACGCAAGGCCACTTCTTTTGTGAATCCAAAGAAACAATAATGTCCGCATCGACCCACAAAACCCGCAAGATCGGCGTGGCGCTGGGCAGCGGCGGCGCGCGCGGCTGGGCGCACCTCGGCGTGCTGTCGCGTCTGCGCGAACTCGGCGTGCCCATTCATTGCATCGCCGGCACCAGCATCGGCTCGATCGTCGGCGCGGTCTACGCCACGAACCGGCTGGACACGCTGCACGAGTTGGCGACGCAGCTCGACTGGCGGCGCGTGGCCCGCCTCTTTCTGGAGGTCAACCTGCCACGCTCGGGCCTGCTCAGCGGCAAGAATGTCATGAGCCTGCTGAAGGATATCATCCCGGCGCGCCAGTTCAGCGACCTCTCCCTGCCGCTGCGCACCGTCGCCACCGATCTGCTGCGCGAGGAGGAGGTAGTCTTCGACGCCGGCAACCTGTTCGACGCGATACGCGCCAGCATCGCGATTCCGGGTATCCTCACGCCGCAGCGCCTGCACGGGCGCAACCTGGTCGACGGCGGCCTCGTCAACCCGTTGCCGGTCTCGGTCTGCCGGGCCATGGGCGCGGACACAGTGATCGCGGTGGACATCAACCTTCGCGCCCCCACTCGGCCGCGCAAGCCGGAGCCGCGTGCTGCGGCGCGCGCGCGCGGCGCGGAGCGGTCCGACGCGCTGGACCCGCTGCTCGCGCGCATCAGCGCCATGGTGCCGAAGCTCCAGGCACCGCTGGAAGCCACCGTCAAGCGCTGGACTGCTCCGCAAAAGAAAGAGGCGGACCCGCTCTCCATTTTTGACGTGTTGACCCGCTCGTTCCGTCTGGTCGAGAATCAGCTCACCCGCGACGGCCTGGCCTTGTCTCCGCCTAACATCCTGATCCAGCCTGCTGTGGGCGACATCATGACGCTCGAATTCCACCGCGGTCCCGAAGCGATCGCAGCCGGTGTCAGCGCCGCAGACGAAGTCCTTCCGCAACTCAAACTCCTAAATCCTAATTCCTAACTCCTCCTTTCTTTCATGTCTCTTGAACGCCTGAATGACCTGCGCGAGGCGATCCGACGCCACGACCGCCTCTACTATGTCGAGGCGCGCCCGGAAATCGGCGATGCCGACTATGACGCCCTCTACCGTGAACTGGAGGCGCTGGAACGCGCGCACCCCGAATGGGTCACGCCCGACTCGCCCACGCAGCGCGTCGGCGGCGCACCGCTCTCCGCCTTCCGCCAAGTCCGCCACAACCCGCCGATGATGAGCCTGGACAAGACCCATTCCCGCGCGGACCTGCTGGATTTCGACACCTTCTTGCGGCGCCAGGTTCCGGATGACGTCTGGGACTATGTGGTCGAGCCGAAGGTTGACGGCGTCGCTTTCTCGCTGCTCTACGAAAACGGCGCGCTGACACGCGCCGCGACGCGCGGCAACGGCGAGATCGGCGATGATATCACCGCCAACATCAAGACGCTGCGCGCCATCCCGCTCCGACTCGCGGACGCGCCGCCGCTGCTGGAAGTCCGCGGCGAAGTCTACATGAGCCGCGCCGGCTTCGCCGCGCTCAACCGGCGCGAAGAGGAGGCGGGCCGCGAGCCCTTCATGAACCCGCGCAACGCGGCCGCCGGCTCGCTCAAGCAGCTCGACCCGCGCGAAGTCGCCCGCCGTCCGCTGGACGCCGTGCTCTACGCGACCGGCGCCGTCAAAGGCGCCACGTTCCCCACGCACAGCGGCCTCTTGCAGCGGTTGGCCGGCTGGGGATTCCGCACCCCCCCGTGGCTGCGCCTGTGCGTGGACATCCAGGCAGTGCTCGCCGCGATCGATGAACTCGAAGCGCTGCGACACAC
>JAGOBZ010000483.1 GCA_017999015.1 Kiritimatiellia bacterium | reverse complement strand
GAGAGCCCCCAGACCACCTGCGGAACGCGCGCCAGCACGATCGCGCCGGCGCACATGCAGCATGGCTCCTTGGTCACGTAAAGAATGGCGTCCGTCAGCCGCCAGTCTCCCGTCGCGGCGGCTGCCTGCGTGAGCGCGATCATCTCGGCGTGCGCCGTGGCGTCTTTCAGCAGTTCGGTTTGATTGTGGGCGCGCGCCAAGACTCGGACCGCCGCGAGCGGGGTCTCGGCCGATTCAGGCCGGCGGATGATGACGCAGCCCGTCGGGACCTCGCCGGCATCCGCAGCTTTGGCGGCCTGGCGCAGGGCGAGCCGCATGAAGTAGGCGTGAAACTCTGGCGTTAGCGTGTTCTGCGTATTCATGAAAGGCCAATCAGATCGCGGATGTCATCGAATGAAAGTTTCTTCATCACGGCCTCATCGGTGACGCCGACGGTGGCGTTGATGATCGCCTGCTTACGGCGCTGCATCTCCAAAACTTTCTCCTCAACGGTATGTTCGGCGATCATTTTGATGCTGTAGACCGTACGCTTCTGGCCGATGCGGTGGGCGCGATCGGTGGCCTGGTCCTCAACCGCCGGATTCCACCACGGATCAAAATGCACGACCATGTCGGCACCGGTCAGGTTCAGACCGGTACCGCCGGCCTTGAGACTGATCAGGAAGACCGGGATGTCGGGGTTGAGATTGAAGCGTTGGCATTGCTGCAGGCGGTCTTGGGTGGACCCGTCCAGATAGCAATAGCTGTGGCTGCGCCGCTCCAGTTCTTCACGCAGCAGTTTCAGCATGCTGACAAACTGGCTGAAGACCAGGATGCGGTGGCCGCCATCGACGGCCTCGTCCAACAGTTCCAGAAAGGCGTCCAGCTTAGCGGAAGGGGCCTCATACGCGCCCGGCCGGTGGTGTTCCTTGAGCAGATCAAGATGGCAGCACGCCTGACGCAGACGCATCAGAATCGCCAAGATCTCAAAGCGGGCGCGGTCGAAACCTTTGGCGCTGACGAGGTCGCCCACCTTACGGCGCGAGTCGGCGAGCAGATCGTTGTAGACGCGCTGCTGGTCGAGCGTCAGCGTGCAGAAGGACACTTTGGTGATCTTGTCGGGCAGGTCTTTGGCCACATCTTTTTTCAAGCGCCGCAAGAGGAAGGGATGGATCTTGCGCCGCAGTTTGGCCTGGGCAAGTTCGCCCTCACGTTCGCCGGCAGCGATCGGCTGCTCATAATCGCTCCGAAACGCTTCGTAGTCGCCCAGATAATCCGGCATCAGGAAGTCCATGATCGACCAGAGATCGGCCACGCTGTTCTCCACCGGCGTGCCGGTCAGCACCAGCCGGTTGACCGCATGGAGCTGTTTCGCGGCGAGCGCATTCTGGGTGGAGCGGTTCTTGATGTGCTGGGCTTCGTCCAGTACGGCTACCGAGAAAAGGAACGGCCGGTAGGCGTCGAGATCGCGGCGCAACAAGGCGTAAGAAGTGATCACCAGATCGCTCTCGGGAATCTTTTCAAAAAGCGCTTCACGCTCGGGGCCGTTGATGACCAGGCGCCGTAGATTCGGCACGAAAGTTTCGGCTTCACGGCTCCAGTTCTCGACTAAACTGGTGGGGCAGACCACCAGCGCCGGTTTGCCGGCAGCTTGAGCATCGGACCGCGGCAGGCTGAGCCAGGTTAAGGTTTGCAGCGTTTTGCCGAGGCCCATCTCATCAGCAAGCAGGCCGTTGAGCCCGCTGTTTTCCAGAAACGCGAGCCAGTAGACACCCTCCTTCTGATAGGGGCGCAACGTGCTGTCGAGAGGGCCGAGCGGGACCGGTGAAAAACGGCGGTTGCCTGCACGGTTACGCACGGCCGCCTTTTCTCGCCAGTCCGGCGGGTCTTCGACGTCGATGCCGTCGAGGGCGTTGAGCGAGGCCTGCACAAAGGGCGCATAGACCGACGGCAGCAGGAAATGGCCCGGCTGAGCGCTTTCCCGGCTACGGCAATCGGTGAAGACGGCGCGCATGGCTTCCACGGCCTCCCGGTCGATCAGCAGGGTCTTGCCCTCACGCTGAACAAACGAATCGCCGCAGTTGATGGCGCGCTGCACGTCCGCAGGCTGCAGGGCGCCGCGGCCAGGCAGGTCGAAGGTGTAGCCGACGTCGAACCAGCCAGCGCGTTGCTCGGCGATCTGCACCACTGGCGTGACCACCGGCAACTCGTCCAGCAAGTTGAGCAGCTTGCTGGAGAGGCTGATCTTCCAGCCGGCGCGGATCAACGACGGGTAGCCGCTGCCGAAGAAATTCAAGACGTCGCGTGTGCCGACCAACGTGACGGATGAGCCTTCCCCCGAGAATCCCAATCGCGCCAAGCGAGCGAGCGCCGCTTGTTCTGCGGGCAGGTTGCGCGTCTGATACGCCAGAATGTCAGTCGGATCCGGTTGCGCAAATTCAGCCTCCGTGTCCGGTTGGGTTGCCGCAACGCGGTGCGAACCGTAAACGGCGGTCACGGTTGCGCGCAGCGAAGCGCCGCTGCCCTGCAGCTCCAGATGAAACGCCGGGATACCGGGCTTGACGGCGAAGAGATCGGGTTCCAGTTCCAGCTCAACCTGAATGAGTGAGCGGAGGTGGGGCAGGTCGCGCCGCAGAAAGTGGATGACCCGGTCGCGCGTGACGATTTCATCTTGGCGGTAGATGCTGTGATAGGGCAGGGGCAGCACGTTCTTCATCGGCCACAGGTGGCCGTTCGCAAGAATCAGGCCCCGGCGTCCGTTCACGAGAAAGAGCGGCAGTTCGCCCTCGCGGGCGTATGGCAGCACCGCATAGGGGTAGATCAACAGTTCGCCTGTGTCCGAGTCCAGATCCACACGCAGCGTGACTGGCATCGGCGCGCTTTCGATGGTGAGCGGCCCCGAGCCGTCGACCTGCACGAGGGCGCGGGCAGCGA
>JAGOBZ010000040.1 GCA_017999015.1 Kiritimatiellia bacterium | reverse complement strand
GCCTGGAACTGGGCCGATGCCGTACCGCTCGCCGCGTTGCGTCCGTTCGCCTTGGCGGGCGGCCTCGACGCGGAAAACATCGTGGATGCGCTGCGCCTCTCCCAGGCCGCCGCGTGCGATGTCAGTTCCGGCATAGAGATCCGTCCCGGAGTCAAAAGCCATGCCTTGATACAGACCCTTGTTCACGCATTACGCGCGTACGACGTTGAAGCCAATGCCCCGTCATTCTGGCTTCCCGCCCTCCCCCCAAACTCCTAACTCCTAAATCCTAAATCCTAACTTCTAAACCCCCATGAGCCATCCCCGTTTAGAAAACATCAACATCAAATCGGTCGAACTGCTCGCGACGCCGCGCGAGATGCAGTCTGCCGTGCCGCAGACCAACGCCACTCTCTCCACCGTGATGCGCGGGCGCGAAACGCTCGAACGCATCATGGACGGCGAGGACCGCCGCCTGCTGGCGGTGGTCGGTCCCTGCTCGATCCATAATCTCGACGCCGCCGAGGAGTATGCCCGGCGCCTGAAGCGGCTGAGCGATGAAATCAGCGACCGCATCTGCGTAGTCATGCGCGTCTACTTCGAGAAACCGCGGTCGGTGCTCGGCTGGAAAGGCCTGATCAACGATCCCTACATGAACGACACCTTCCATATCGAGGAAGGCATCCGCATGGCGCGCCACTTTCTGGTGCGCGTCGCGGAGATCGGACTGCCGGCCGCGACCGAAGTGCTCGACACCCTCATGCCGCAGTACATCGGCGACCTCATCTCGTGGTCCGTGATCGGCGCCCGCACCGCAGAGGCCCAGACCCACCGCGAGATCGCCAGCGGCATCTCCACGCCGGTGGGCTTCAAAAACGCCACCGACGGCTCCTTCGAGGCGGCCATTAACGGTATGCGCGCAGCGATGGGGCCGCACCACTTCCTCGGCGTGACCGAAGACGGTCTGCCCGCCGTTTTCAGCACCACCGGCAACGCCTACCCGCAGATCGTGCTGCGCGGCGGCAAGCACCCGAACTACGATGCCGCGAGTATCGCCCTATGCGAACAGGCGTTGCGCACCGCCCGCCTGCCGGTGAACATCATCGTCGATTGCAGCCACAGCAACTCCCATAAAAAACCGGAACTGCAGGGCGCGGTGCTGAACGACATCCTCTCCCAGCTCGAACAGGGCAACCGCTCGATCCGCGGCATCATGCTCGAGAGCCACCTCGAATGGGGCGCGCAATCCATGCCGAAAGATCCGAAAACCCTGCGTCCCGGGCTCTCCGTGACCGACGCCTGCATCGACTGGCCCACCACCGAGACCCTTCTGCGGGACGCCTACCGACGTTTCGCTTAATACAGCCTGTCAGCGGCAATCGGTGAGTGACAGGGAGTATGCGAGTCGGGCGCGTGTTTGATGCGAAGCACAGCCGGGAGCGCGGGCGTCCCCGCCCGCTCTGTGAAAGTCCGCACGCAAGCCAGACACACCCCCGGTAGGGCGGTCTCGCCGAGACCGCCGCGGACGCCTCGGCGAGGCGTCCCTACCAGAAGCGGTTTTGCGTGACCCTCATGACCACTCAGCCTTTTGCACGGCACGTTGTTGCGGGCGGGGACGCCCGCGCTCCCGTCTCGCCATCCTCCCCCCTTTCACCAGAAACGCACGATCTTCGCACACCCCTTTCGCTTGCGATTACCATCGGACGTTGATCTCGAATTGACCCGTTTCCTGAAACCCGCTACACTCACGGTTTTTCAAGGGCGGCGCATGCCCGCAATGTGCGGCGCAGAGGTTTCACTCTGCCAAGGAGTTCATGATGACGGCAGCAGCATCCGTATCCCCGGCGTTTGACGACGCGCTCGTCACGCGCTACGCGGATAAGATTCGCGCGACAGGCAAGATCGATCCAGACCTGTATGAGAAATACAATGTCAAGCGCGGCCTGCGCAACGCGGACGGCACCGGCGTGCTGGTCGGCCTGACCGCGATCGGCAGCGTCCACGGCTACATGATCTCAGAGAGCGAGAAGGTCTCTGTGCCAGGCCAGCTCTTCTACCGCGGTATCAACGTGAACGACCTCGTGAAGGGCTTCCAGACCGAACGGCGGCCGGGCTTCGAGGAGACCGCCTACCTGCTGCTTTTCGGCGAACTGCCCGGCGTGCGCGAACTCCAGCTCTGGAACGGCCTGCTGGATACCTGCCGGCGGCTGCCGGACGGCTTCAAAGAGAGCGCGATCATCCGCTCGCCGGGCAAGGACATCATGAACAGCATCGCGCGCGCGGTGTTGATGGCCTACCTCCACGATCCGGCACCGGACCGCCTGGATGTCGAGACGACGCTGCGCCAGAGCATCTCGCTGATCGCGCAGTTCCCGGTGATCGCCGCCTACGCCTATCAGGCCAAGGGCCACTACCACATGGGACAGAGCCTGATGATGCGCTACCCGGAAACCGGCAAGAGCACCGCCGAAAACTTTCTGATGCTGATGCGCGAAGACGGACTCTACTCGCCGCTTGAGGCCGAGTTGCTCGACCTTTGCCTGGTGCTGCACGCCGAACACGGCGGCGGAAACAACTCCGCCTTCACGACGCACGTGGTGACCTCGTCGTTCACCGACACCTACGCAGCCATCGCCGCCGCCACGCTCTCGCTGAAGGGCCCGCGCCACGGCGGCGCCAACCTGCGCGTGATGGAACAGATGCGCGAGATCAAAGAGCATGTCGAGCACTGGAATGACGAAGACGAGGTCGCCGCCTACCTGACCCGCATCCTCAACAAGGAGGCGGGCGATGGCACGGGCCTGATCTACGGCCTCGGGCACGCGGTCTACACGCTCTCCGATCCCCGCACCGGGATCCTGCGCGAAAAGGCGCGCGCGCTGGCCCGCGCCAAGGGCCGCGACGAGGAGATGGCGCTCTATGAGACCATCGAGCGCATCGGCCCCGAGCTCTTCAACCGTAACCGCGCCAAGCCGCGCGACCTCTGCGCCAACGTGGACTTCTTCTCGGGCTTTGTCTACGACATGCTCAACATCCCGGTCGACCTCTACACGCCGCTCTTCGCGATTTCGCGCGTGGTGGGCTGGTGTGCGCACCGCATCGAGGAGCTGCTCAACGGCGGACCGATCATCCGGCCGGCCTATAAGGCGGTTTTCGAGCAGCGTCCCTATACCCCGCTCTCCGAGCGCAACGGAGCCTGAACATGGAGATCCGCAACTACAGGCCCACGATGCGCTACCGGCCCTTCGGGACCCGCACCGACGTGCTCGTCTCGATGCTCGGCATCGGCGCCATGCGTCTGCCGCTGACACCGGAGGGCGCGATCGACGAGACGCGCGCCATCGAGCTGATCGAAGCGGGCCTGGAACGCGGCATCAACTACATCGACACCGCCTATGTCTACAACGACGGCGCGAGCGAGCGGATCGTCGGCGACACGCTGCAGCGCGGCTGGCGCGACAAGGTCTACGTCGCCACCAAGATGCCGGTCTGGAAACTGGAGAAGCCCGGTGACCAGGTGCCGTTCTTCCGCACGCAGCTCGAACGCCTGCGCGTGGACCAGATCGACTTCTACCTGCTGCACTCACTCAACGCGCGTTACTGGCAGCATGCCCTGCGCTCTGAGTCGCTGGCCTGGCTGGACGAGGAGAAGCGGCACGGCCGCATCCGCTTCGCGGGCTTTTCGTTCCATGACGATGTCGATGTGTTCAAGACCATCGTCGACGCCTACGACTGGGACTTCTGCCAGATCCAGTACAACTACGCGCAGCACGACATTCAGGCCGGCACGCGCGGTCTGCAGTACGCTTACGAAAAAGGGATCGGCGTCGCGATCATGGAGCCGCTCTTCGGCGGCTTCCTGACCGGGCCGCAGATGCCGCCCGGCGCGAGCCAGTTGTTCGAGGAGAACGGCGTGAACCCGGTCGCCGGCGCGCTGCGCTGGATCTGGAACCAGCCCGAGCCGGCGGTCGTGCTGAGCGGCATGAGCGAGAAGTACCAGGTGAAGGAAAACCTGCGCATCGTCGAGACGGCCGATGTCGGCGTGCTGACCGAGCGCGAGCGGCAGGTGCTGGAGCAGGTCTGCCGCTACATGCGCGAGAACGTGCCGATCCCGTGCAGCAAATGCGGCTACTGCCTGAAGAGCTGTCCGGTGGGCGTCAAGATCCCGGTCGTCTTCGATCTCTTCAACAAGCATCTGCTGGTCAACCGGAAACATACCTTGCAGCCTGCGCTCTACCGCGGCATGCTCCCCTCTGAAAAAGCATCCGCCTGTATTCAGTGCGGCGCCTGTAAAAAACACTGTCCGCAATCGATCGATATTCCCGCCTGGCTAAAGAAGGTGGCTGCTGAATTCGAGAAAGATGAACCGCATGACTAACGTGAATACACACGCCGCCTCTGAACTGCTCCAAAAGCCGATTGCCGATGTCCAGCACGCGCTGGCCGACGAAGTTTCGCAGGGGCGCGAAATCGTCGATGTCGCGCTGCGCTGGCTGGCCGAGAACGGCATCAGCTTCGTCATCAACGTGTTGGTTGCGCTGTTGCTGTTAACGGTCGGCACGGTGGCGATCCGCGCCCTGACGCGCGCCACCCATAAGGCGCTGTTGAAATCCGGCCGCGTGAACACGCTGCTCCAGAACTTTCTCTGCAGCGTGGTCAACAAGACCGCCTGGGTGCTGCTGCTGATGGTGGTGCTGCAGCGCCTCGGCGTCAACATCGCGCCGCTGATCGCCGGCTTGGGCGTCACCGGCTTCATCCTCGGCTTCGCCTTCCAGGAGTCGCTCGGCAATCTGGCCGCAGGCATGATGATCGCCATTAACCAGCCGTTCCAGGTCGGCGATTATGTCACGGTCGGCGCGATCAGCGGCACGGTGCGCGAGCTCAACATGATGGCCGCCACGCTCTTCACCGCGGACAACGTCAAAGTGGTGGTGCCGAACAAGGTCATCTGGGGATCGCCGATCACTAACTTCACGGCCACCGACAAGCGCCGTCTGGAGATCGCGGTCGGCATCGCCTACGGCGCGGACATCGCCAAGGCCAAGCGCATCGCGCTCGATGTGCTGCGCGCCGACCCGCGCGTGCTGGCCGATCCCGCGCCGATCGCCGAGGTCATCGCGATGGGCAACTCGTCCGTCAATCTGGTGCTGCGCCCCTGGGCCACGCCCGCCACCTACTGGGACGCTTTCTTCGCGCTCAACCACGCAGTCAAGGACGCCTTCGACCGGAACGGCATCGAGATCCCGTTCCCGCAGATGGATGTACACGTCAAAAACGACGCGTCATTCAGCAAAGGCTGATCCGCTGCCCAACTTTATCCCGAACAAGACGCCGAGATCGTCGGACACCGGACTGAATCTGACGCAGGCCTCGCACGTGATCCATTTCGACCGCTGGATGACCTGATGCGCTTCGTGGCGTTGGACCTCAACGCCGCCGGCAAGTAATATCTTCGCCGAAAAGTAATGAGGCTAAACGAGCTATCCCACACACAGGGAGGGACGAGAGGCAGAGGGAGCAGTCCAACCGAATCCAGCCGATTACGCCGATGCCAACCCGAGGGATTCACGCGGCGCACCGCAGTGTGATATGCTGATACAGGTTAAACGAAAGGCGGTGTGCGATGCAGGTTTTCAAAAGGGCGGCTGTGTGTATGGCAATCTTGTCTGCCGGAGGGAGCGTCATGGCGTATGAATCGATCTATCCGCGAACGGCGGTCGGCACGCTGGAGATCAAGACGCTGCCGGCCCGCACCACGCTGATCGCGTCGGCGCCGGGCGATGCGTTCAAGGACCGCGGCGCGGCGTTCAGGCAGCTTTTCTCGTACATCAACGCGAACAAGGTCGCCATGAGCGTGCCGGTCGAGGCCTCGGCCTCCACCAACGAGATGCTCTTCCTGGTCGGCAGCGACGGCAGCGGGCGCTCGCTCGCCTCCGGCAAGGGCGTCACCGTGCGCACGCTGCCGGATGTGACGGTGGCCAGCATCGGCCTGCGCGGCGGCTACTCGCGCAAGAATTACGAGAAGGGCCTGGCGCGCCTGCGCGCCTAGCTGGCGGCACAGCCGGAGTGGCAGGCGGCGGGCGAGCCGTATGCCGTGTATTGGAATTCGCCCTTCATGCCGGTCTTCCTGCGCAAATCTGAGATCCACCTGCCGGTGCGGCCTGCCGCGGCGGCAGC
Source organism: Kiritimatiellia bacterium (assembly GCA_017999015.1). GTDB lineage: Bacteria > Verrucomicrobiota > Kiritimatiellia > RFP12 > UBA1067 > DUPH01. The sequence continues at coordinate 7,270 of JAGOBZ010000040.1, read as the reverse complement.
CGCGCTGCCGCCGTTCTACGGCTTTGCGGTAGAGACGATCGACGGCGCGCGCACCAACCTCGCCCCGTACCGGGGTCAGGTCGTGCTTGTGGTGAATGTGGCCAGCCGCTGCGGTTTCACGAAACAGTATGCGGGGTTGCAGAAGCTGTACGAGCGCTATCGCGCCCGCGGCTTTGCGGTGCTCGGATTCCCGTGCAATGACTTCATGGGGCAAGAGCCCGGAACGCACGAGGAGATCCGCGAGTTCTGCTCGGTGAACTTCGGGGTGACCTTCCCGCTTTTCGCCAAGATCCAGGTCAAGGGCGCAGAGAAGCATCCGCTCTTCGCCTGGCTGACCGACGGCACGCGCCATCCCGGCCTGGGCGGCGAGGTGGCCTGGAACTTCAGCAAGTTCCTGGTCGGACGCGACGGCGGCCTGCTGGCGCGTTTCGGCTCGCGCACGGCGCCCGATGATCCCGCGCTGGTCGCGGCGGTGGAGCAGGCGCTGTCAGCCGAGCCGCCTCAATGACTCGTTACGGTACCGCGTCTTGCGAAAGGGTGTCGGCATGTATCCAGCCGCGGCGGCCAGCGGCGTCGATGCGCACCCAGGGGCCAGCCTGTTCGAGCGGCACGACCGTGCTGCCGGGGTTAAGCGTGAAGAGCGGCGCACCTGTTTGTGAAGGCGCGAACCGCACCTCCGCGCGCCGCGCGAGATGGCGCGCGGATAGCGTCGTCTTGCTGCGCAGCCGGTAGCCCATGCCTAGGCCGCCCGCCAGAATCAGCAGCCCGACGCCCGCCGCGAGTGACCGGTGCGTGCCGGCCAGCAGAAAGAAGACGAAAAACGCCGCCAGAACGCCGCCTCCCGCCACCAGCAGCGGCACGCTGTGGCGCAGGGTCTGGTCCACCTGCTCGCGCGTGATGAGCTGCGCCGGGGGGGCGGACGCCGCCGGGCGCGCGGTGTCGATCACCCGCACCTCTTCGGCGGCGGCCGCAGCCGGAGCCGCGCCGAACGTCAGGCGGAACGGACCCGCCACGCTCTCTTCATACCGTTCGGTCGCGGGATTGAAGAAGCTGAAACGCGCCGCCGCGATCTCGGTGGCGTTGGTGCTCTGCGGAATGAAGACCTGCTCGCTCTTCAGATGCGTCGCCTCGCGCAGACGCTCTTTCGGCGGATAGCTCTTGAAGAGCGGCGATGCGGGCGGCGCGGGCATGGCCGCCTGATCGCCGAGCCAGCCCTCGCCGACCAAGTCGAGGGAAAGCGTCACGATGTCGCCGGGCTGCACGATATGCTGCGAGAGCCGGCCGTTGAGGCGGAAATGGCCGATCGCGCCCGAGAAATCGGCCGGACGCCCGGCTTCGGGCAACGGCCTGATGCGCAGCGTGAACGGCTCGAGCCGCTTCTGCTTGGGAAACGACTGCCAGTGCGAGAAGAAGCCGGCATTGCGCCGCTCGACCAGCATGCAGTGCACGTGCGGCTGAAAAACGCGGTCGATCGGCTGGTGGCCGCGCGCCTTGGCGATGAAGCGGTGCACCGTGAAGGTCTGCGTGCCGCGCGTGACGCGGCTGCCGGCGGCGGTCTCAAGCCGTCCGACGGTGATCAGCTCGGGATTGTTGGGGAAGTCGGTGATCCGCACATCCTCCACCTCGCTGCCGAACGTGACCTCCAGTTCAAAATGGATCTCGAACGCCTGGTTCACATAGAGCGCGTCGGGCACCGTTTTGAAACGACCGCCCAGGATCTCGCCCGCCCGCACCGGCAGCGCGACCAGCAGCAGCAGGCTCAACCAGCGCCCTGCCCCGCCTCGTCCACAACTTGAGCGTTGAGCGTTGGGCGTTGAGCGCTGAACGTTATTTTCTACGCTCCCCCGACTGCTTCCCTCCTCCCTCCTCTTTCTTCCTTCCCATCTCATGGCTCGGCCTCCGTTTCGCTGGCCGAGGCGGCGAAGACGCGCGCGCCCCAGGTCGCTTCATCATGCCGCTCATGCGTGAGCGTCATCAGGGTGGAGGCGGCAAAGACCGCGGTAATCAGCCCGCCGGCGAGCAGGCAGGTTTCAGCGAGGCTGCGCAGGAAGGCGCGGCCCGCGCCGCGGCGGCGCAGGAGCTGACAGAACACGCCCAGCCAGAAGAGGCTCCACCCGACCAAGGCGGTGGCGGCGCGCACGGAACAGGGAAAGGCGTAGTGCCAGAAAAAGGCGGTGCGCGACCAAGGCAGATCGGCCTGCGCGCGTCCGGTCTGGAGCGCGATCGCGGCGGCGAGCCCCTGGCGCGTTTCGGGCGTGGCGCCGAGATATCGCTCGGCGCGCGCGAAGGCCGCCGCCGCGTTGGCGCCGTCGCCGGCCATGACCAGCACGCTGCCGAGATTCTGGAAGAGCGGCCCGTTGCGCACGCCGTCGGCGACCAGACGGTTGTAGGTGGCGGCGGCCTGGAGATAGGCCTCGGGCGTCGTGGCAGCCGCAGCCTGCGCGCCGGCCTGCTCCCAAAGAAAGGCGCGGGCGGACTCGTCAGTGGGCGCGGCGAACGACCGGTGACTCGCAAGCAAGAAGACCCCGGTCGCCACAAGCGCGATACGGCGCATGCCGGACTCGGCACGCACGCATGCCCCTGTTCTTGTGGAAAGACGTCTCATCGTTATTCACTATTCGTTATTCACGTTTCGCTTCTCCGAGAGCGCTGCGTCCAGTTCGGGCAGCAGCGATTGGATCTGCCGGACGGTCTCGGAGACGGGCGTCGCGGCATCGGGCCGGTAGAGGGCTTCGTCAAGGCGCGCCAGCAAGGTGCGGCATGCGTGCGCCGACGCATCCGGGACACCGCGTCGGCTCAGCAGCGCGGCCGCATCGGACGGCGTCAGCGCGCCGCCGGCCACATCGCAGCGTTCGGCCAGATAACTGCGCACGGCTTGCGCGGCGCGCGCCGGATCGTCTGTGCGCCGCAGCGAGGCGAGCGCACGCCGCAGCGCGCCGGCGTGGCGGCGGCGGGCGCGCAGACGGGCGGCCAGCGCCGCGAACGGCGCGGCCAGCGCGGTCAGCAGCGCGAGCAGCGGGCCGGCCGCGAGCAGCGGCAGAACCAGGCGGTGCCGCGGCAACAGAGGAACGGGGCGCGCGCCGCGCGCGTCGAGCGTGATGCCGGCCGGCAGCGGGCGCGTGCGGCTGTCGAGCACGCCGGTCAAAGCGTCGGTGCCGTCTGCGGGATCGGCCGTAGCGATCTGCGTGGTGGCGCGCGCCTGGATGGGAACCGGCGCGGTGGCGACGGTGCGGTAGGCGCGCGCGGCGGTGTCGTAGTAGGCCAGGCGGATCGGCGGGAACTCCAGCGTGCCCTCGCGCGTCGGGCGCACGCGGTATTTGAAGCGCTTGCCGTTGGGCAGGGTGTCGGCGCTCACGTTGTCGTCGTAGATGCGGAAGTCGCGCGTGAGTTCGGGCTGGAGGCTCAACAGCGGCGTGCGCAGGTTGGAGACGCTGATCGCGCCGGTGATCTCCAGGGTGAGCGTGAGGGGGTCGCCGACTTTGCAGACGGTGGTGTCGAAGGCGGCGGTGGCCCGCATCTCCTTGCCGACCGAGCCGATGAACGTCTCGGGGCGTCCCTCGTCGGGCGGCGGCACGACGCGCACGGTGACGGCCGGCCCGATGGTGTAGATGTCGCGGGTCACGGCCTGGCGGTCGGCGGTGACGTCGCTGATGACGGTGCCTTTAAAAGAGAGCGGGCCGAAGGTGAACTCCCCCTCTTTGGTGGGCGTATACTCAAGGGCGAGCGTGTAGGCGCGGTACTTCTTGCCGTCGATGGTGACGCGCGAAGCCGGCAGGCGGAAGCGGATCGGGCGCGGGCGGAACGGGTCGTCGTCGCCAAAAAGGCGTCCGAAACCGCTGCTCATGTCGCGCGTCTTATAGTCGTTGATCGCGAAGCCCGGCTGGCGTCCGCTCTGATCGATCAGGGTGTTGAGGATCTGGTTCAGGTCGGGGCCTTTGAGGCCGGGCGAGTCTTGCCGGATCTCCAGGAAATCCGCCGTGAGCTGGGGCAGCAGATTGGGGTGGAGCGGCTCGTTGCTTTCGGCGTAGGGTTCGGGCAGTTCGGCGACTGCGACGGATAGAGTGACCGTGAAAGGTTCCTCGACAAGCACCGAAGTGGACGAGGCACTGAGCGAGGCGATCACGCGATCCTGCTGCTCGATGCCTTTGACCTGCACCGAAGGGCCGGGTTCGGTGTAGCTCTTGCCGGCGACGGTCACGCGCACCGGACCGGCGCGGTAAACGCCCTCTTTGCCGGGTTTGATCTGATAGGCGAAAACGCGGCCCTCATAGGTTTCGCGCGTCATGCGGCCGTTGATGATCGAGATGCTGGAGCGACTGTTGCTGTGCTGCCCGAGGAATTGGATCTCGGCCGGCGGAAGGCCGGAGAGATCGGGCGCGTCCAGCCCGCGGTCGGCACCCTCGACCTCGATCGTGAGGTTGAAGCTTTCGCCCAGATAGATGCTCTGCCGGCTGGGCGACACCTTGAGAGAGACATCGGCGAAGGCAGGGAAGGCGAGAAAGAGAAAGGCCGAAAGAATCGAGCGAATCGAATGATTCGACCGAATCGATTCTGTCGATTCCCTCGATTCTATCGACGTTGTCTCGCTCCAAATCATGTGCTCTTACCAGTCCCTCTCGCCTGGTGCCAGCGGAATCTTGCGCATGCGCTCTTTCTTCTCCTCTTCGTGCTCTTTTTCGCGTTCGAGCGCCTTGCGCAGCAGCTCCTTGACGTCTTGCGGCGGCTCCTGCTTCTGCTCCTGCGGCTCAGGTTTCTGCTCCTGCTCTTGCTTCTGTTCCTGCTGCTGTTCCTGTTCCTGCTGCTGTTGCTCTTGATTTTGCTGCTGCTGTTGCTGGTTCTGCTGTTGGTTCTGCTGCTGATTCTGGTTCGGCTGCTTAGGCAGCAGCTCGCGGATCTCCAGCAGATCTTTGAGCGCCTGTTCCTGCAGCGCGCGGCGCTCGGACTCGGACGGTTTCTTTTCGACGAGTTCCGTTTGCAGCTTCTCGGCGTGCGCGGCGATCTCCTCGATCTTGGCCTTGTCTTCAGCAGTGAAGGGCGGCATGTTGGTGTCGGCCTGCGCCTGCTGCATGTACTGGTCGGCCCACGCGGGGAAGCGTTCGCGGAAGAGGCCGGTGAGTTGCAGGGCTTCGGCCTGCGCGTCGCGCGTTTCCATGTGCCTGAGCTTCAGGTTGTGAAGCGTGTTGCTCTGGCAGAGGATATCCTCGTCGAGCGCGGCGTCCGGGGGCGCGACGGCCTTCCAGAAGGCATACACGAGCGGCTCGGCTTGCGCGGTGTCGGCCGCGGCTTCGGGCAGGAGATCTTGCAGCGCCTCGGCCGCGCCCTTCATGCTGTCGCGCGCCAGCTCGATCTGCTGCGCGGCCTGCGCCTGCTGCTGCTCGTTGGTGACGGCCTGAAGCACCTGCTGCTTGAGCGGGATCCAGAGGTCGGCCTGCTGCCGCTGGCGCTTGGCCAGCGCTTCGGCCTTGGTGATCAGCGCCGGGGCGTCATTGGTGAAGAGAACGGCCGACTCCTCAAGCAGCGCGCGCTGTTCCGCGAGCAGGGTGCCCATCAGCCGGTCCGCCGGGGTCTGGCCGTGCTCCGCCATCACCTTCGCGATGCGGGCGCTCTCGCGCGCCTCGGGCAGCGGCGCGACCGCGCGCGTCAGATTGCGGTCGCGCCGCGCGTCCTGCGGCGTGTCGCGCAGCGCGCGCTGAAACGCGGCGGCGGCCTCTTCGAGCGCCTTGGCTTTGGCTTGCGGGTCTTCGGCACCTTTGGCGCGCGCCTGATCCATCAGAATCAGGCCGAGCAGCTCGCCGGCCCGCGCGCCGTTCTTGCGCGAGGTGAGCAGCGACCGCAGGGTCTGCACCGCATTCGTCGTGTCCTGCGCGGCATAGTAGGCGTAGGCCGCGTTGTAGCGGTACTCCTCGGCCTCCTGCAGGTCCGCGCCGCGCGCGGCGGAGAGAAACGCTTCCGCCGCTTCTGTGTGGCGGCCTTTGCGCAGCAGCGCCTGAGCATCGCGCGCGCCGGCGCGGCCGGGGGCAACCACAACCGGCGGACGGTTGGTGGCAGGCGTGCCAGGCGAATGGGGCGTTGCGGGCAAAGGCTGTTGAGAGGGAGAGACAACGGAGTCTTGGGCCAGAGCGAATCCGCACAGGCAGGAAATCAGTAAAGTTGTCAAAATAAACTTCATGTCGATCCCAACTCCTAATTCCTAACTCCTAATTCCTAAATTTCTTATGCGGTTGCCGCAGAGCCGTCCGCGGCTGAAGCCGGCGGCGGCCAGCAGGCTGAGCAGCGCGGGGAAGAGGAAGAGCTGATAACGCTCCTGATAGCGGTTTTCGATCTGCTCCTGCTGCTCCTTGGCGGCGATCTGGCGCAGGTGACGGCGGTAGATCGCGCCGAGGGTGGTATGCGCCGTGCCGGCCGTGCCGAGCGGGATATAGCGGCCGTTGGAAGCGGCGGCGATCGCGGAGAGGGTTTCGCCCATCAGGCGCGTCTTGACGGCGGTGCCCTTGAATTGCTGGATCCCCTGCCCGCCTTCGCCGGGAATGGTGGCGCCGGTGTCATCGCCGATGCCGACCGTGAAGATGGGGATGTTGCGGCGGGCGGATTCGGCGGCGGCCTCGAGCGCATCGCCTTTGAGGTCCTCGCCGTCCGAAATGAGCAGGATCGCGTTGTACTCGTCAAGCGCGGGATCGAGCGCCTCCAGCGCTTTGCGGATGGCGTCGCCGAGATCGGTCTCGCCGCGCGGGGCCGACTCCGGCGAGACGCCGTCGAGCGCCTGGCGCAGGAAGGCGTAGTCGGTGGTGAGCGGACAGAGCAGACTGCCTTTGCTGCGGAAAGCGAGCAGCGCGGCGCGGTCGCCTTTCAGATCCTCGATCAGGTCCATGATGTCGGCCTTGGCGCGCTCCAGCCGGTTGGGGTGAACATCGGCGGCGAGCATGGAGCGCGAGACATCGAGGGCGACCACCAGATTCCGGCCGCGCGTGAAGACCTTCTCATCCTTGCGCCCCCACTGCGGACGTGCGGCGGCGAACACCAGCAGGGTCAGGCCGGCCATCACCAGCGAGAACTGCGCGTAGAAGGCGCTCTTGGGATGCGCGGGCATCAGCTTGGGTTGTAGCGCCGGTGCAATCAGCAACGCCAGCCGACGCTGCGCGCGTCGGTACAGCCAAAGCCACAACACCCCGACCAACGGGATGAGCGAGAGCAGAAGCAGCAGGAATGGATAGACGAAACGCATGGGGAAGTCAGTTAGGGATTAGGAATTAGGAGTTAGGAGTTAGGAGTT
>JAGOBZ010000482.1 GCA_017999015.1 Kiritimatiellia bacterium | reverse complement strand
CTCGCGTGGTGCCGGATCGGCCGGCTGTTCGGCGCAGTCGCTCTGGCAGCCTTGGCGTTGGCCGGCGTGCATGTGCTGGCCGCGCGGCAGTTTGTGCTGAGCCAGGGGCTGGTCGTGACGAATCCCACGTTGTTGCGCGTGACGGTCTCGGTTCTGAGAGAGCAGGCGCAGGCGCTCGGCCAGATGTTCCCTGAGAGCTTGTGGTTCCCGGTCTTTGTGCTGGGATTGGGTTCGGCGGCGTTAAGCTTTTTCGCGGCGTTCCGTTCGCTGGATAACCGCCGCTCGTGGAGCGCCTTCATGCTGAGCCTCGTGCTCACCGTCTTTGCCCTGCTGCTGCTCTTCAACGCTCCCTTCGGGCCGTGGGGCGTGGTTGCGAAGTCCGGTGTCGTTCCGGCGGCCACCTATCTGGTCGCCGGCATTGGGATCGCTTTGCTGACCGCTTCGTGGCGTGCGCTCGCGCTGCTCGAAGATCCGGTGGATGTCGAGGTGCCGGTCGACAAAGGGGAGGACGACGAGGCCGTGCTGCAACATCCGCTGACAGAGCGAGCCTCGGTGCTGTTCAACGCCGGTCGCGGCGTCGGGCTGATGGCGATGCCGGTGCTGGTCGCGGCTGTCCTGGCGGCGGGCGTGCTGAACGGCCGCTGGCTGGTGGCCGACAACGGGGAGTTTGCTGATCGCGCGGCGGATGAGGTGCTGGACGGACTCGGGCGGCGCGAGTGGGTGGTGGCGAATGGGATCATCGACGCGAACCTGTTGATCCGCGCTCAGGAACGCGGGCAGACCGTGCGGCTGCTCTGCCCGTATCGGGCGCGCGAGACCCATTATACGGAAGCGGTACGGCGGGCATTCGCGGCCGACACGCGCTTTGCAGAGACTGCGCGCCTGCGTGCCGAGAGCCTGCTGGCGTACAGTTTCCATCTTTTCATCGATGATCTCTTCTCGGCGGATGCGGCGATGGCCGATAAGGCGGTCTGTATGGGATTGCCGGATCTTTGGTACGGCGCGGGACAGGTGCCGGTGCCTGCGAGCCTGTTTTATGGCGGCGCACCTCGCACGGAGGCTATCGCGGCGGATGGGCTGTTGGAGTCGCACAGGGCCTTCTGGACGCGCTGGCAGGCCTTCATTGAACGGGGCGAGGGCAAACCGCGTCAATTGGGGTATCGGTACCGCTTGGCCTTGTTGCGCCACATGGCGTTTGTTGCGAACAATGCGGGCGTGACGCTCGACGACCTGGGCCGGCCGGAAGCGGCCTTTGAGGCGTACCGCAAGGCGCGTGAGCTCTATCCTGACAACATCAGCGCCCTGTTGAATCTCTTTGACGCGGTGGCGCGAGGGTTGCACCCCGAGATGAAAGAGGCGGTCGAGCGTCAGCTTCGCGATAAGGTGGAGCAGGGCAAAGACCGTTACCCGCTCTGGTCGCTCAGCCGACACTACGGGTATGTGCGCAATGTCGAGCTGTTTGTGCGCATGGGGTGGCAGTGGGCGTTGTCGAGCAGTCCCGGGCCGGTGCTGGCCGGTTTGCGCAGCGCGTACGCCTTGCAGCAGGACGAGCAGAAGCGCGCGGCCCTTTCGGCAATGATGGCCTCGCTCTACGAAATGCGCGGCGATTTCAAGCAGAGCGCCGCCGAATATAAGAAGACGCTTGCGCGCGATCCCAAGAACACCTTCGCGATCTCCGGGTTGGCCCGCCTGGCGCTGCAGCGCAGCGTCGTGGACGAGGCGCGCACGATCCTGGAGGCTGGCGAGCAGGCCGGCGCGCCGCGGCGTCAGCTCCGGCAGGACTGGGCGGCGCTTTATCTGGTGGCTGGCGATTTGCCGCGCGCCCGCGTGCTGTTGCAGGAGATGGCGGAAGAGCCCGATGCCGCGCCGATGACGCTGGCGATGCTGGCGATGGCCATGATCGAGCAGGATGACATCGGCGCGGTCGAGACCAAGGTGCTGCCGCGTCTGGTCAAGGTCAGCAAGGGACAGGACGGTTACTTCGCGCAGGTCATTCAGGGGCGTGTCTGGCAGAGCAAGGGCAAGCAGGGACTCAAGAATGCCCGGCTGTGCTTCCAGCGCGCGGCGCTGATCCGCCCCGACGTCCAGCCGCTGCTGGACGTGCTGCTGTCGCTGGACGTGTCGCTGGAGGATCAGAAGACGGCCGAGGCGCGCGCGCTCACCATCCTGCGCCAGCGGCCGGACCATCCTTACGCCAGTTTCATCATGGGCACGATCCGGTTGGAGCAGGGGCAGTACGGCGATGCGGAGGGCTATCTGCGGCGCAGCGTCGCCGGGGAGAAGCCGGCGCTCGCGGCGCTCAACAATTTCGCCGAGGTGCTTTGCCGGATCCGCAAGCTCGACGAGGCCGAAAAAATCGCCCGGCAGGCGGTTGAACGTGCGCCTGACCGCTACGAAGGATGGGCGACGCTGGCCTATGTCCTGGCTGAGAAGAATCTGCCGGACCCCGCCGCAGAAGCGCTGACCAAGGCGCGCCAGATCAATGCGGAGGACGGGCGCCTGAATGTGGTTGATGCGTTGATCGCCGTGAAACGCGGCAATCCGGACGCAGCCGATCAGGCGTTGGCACGGGCAGGCGAGCTGTCGGAGCTGTCAGTTGCGGAGCGTCGCACGGCGGTTGCGGTGCGTGAAGCGATCGCGCGCCTGCGCCAGACGCGCGAGTAAGGCTTCTGGTTTCGGGTCCCATTTTATCGGGCTCGGGGCGGGGGCGATCCTGCCGATCCTACCGATCCTGCCGGTTCTGCCGACCCTGCCGGTAACTCCTAACGCCTAACTTATTACATCTTACCCATTACTTATTACTTCGCTCTTCCAGCGGTCCGTCATCCGCAAGTTTGCCGTCACGCAGAATCAGTAGCCGGTCCGCCATGCCGGACGTGAGCTGGCGGTGGCTGGTGAAGAGAGCGATGCGCCCGTGA
>JAGOBZ010000481.1 GCA_017999015.1 Kiritimatiellia bacterium | reverse complement strand
CGGACGACCTGATCGAGCATAGCTTCGAACGACTGCCGGACGCCCCCTTCCAGCTCTTCGGCACACAGCCCCTCGACAAGGCCACCCTCTTTCGCAAGACCTTGGCCGTCGGCGAAACCCTGCCCATGCGTATATGGGTGGTGTTCGCCGCTCACGGCGACCTGCGCCTCTCTCTTTTACCCTCTTCTTCGCGACCACTGGGCGGTCGCGAAAACTGGCGCGAAAACGACGGCGCAACCCTCCCCAACGGCATCCGCTTGCCGCGCGTCTGGCCGCCCCGCCACGGCGATCCCGCCACGAACGCACCGATGGCGACGCCCTATCTCGACGCGCCGCCGGAGGTGCTGCCGATCGACACCGGGCGCCAGCTTTTTGTCGATGACTTTCTGATCGCCGAAACAACCCTGACGCGCACCTTTCACACCGCCACCCAATACGAGGGCAACCCGGTCTTCAAACCTGAGACCGCACGCGAACTCAAACCGGCGGCCGTCTGCTATCTCGGCCACGGCGGCGTCTTCTACGACCCCGCCGAACGGCTCGTCAAAATGTGGTACAGCGCGGGGGACCTCGACGGCGCACTGGCTTTCGCGACCAGCCGCGACGCGTTCACCTGGCAACGCCCGGACCTCGGACTCCCTGCCGGCGACAATCTGCTGCTCCCTCGCGGCGGCCGCACGCGCGGCGACCATGCAGGCGGCGACAACTGTCTCTGGCTCGACACCTTCACAACCAACGCCGCCGAGCGCCTGAAATTCATGACGCAGCGCGACGCGCGCGACCCGCACTGGCTCGCAACCTCCGCAGACGGACGCGCCTGGTCCGCGCCGGTGCCCGCCGGCCGCGCGGGCGACTACTGCTCCTTTTTCTACAACCCGTTTCGCGGCGTCTGGGTCTACAGCGTCAAGCGCGACGGACCGCGCGGCCGCAGCCGTTACTACGCCGAAAGCCCCGCCTTCCAGACCAGCAACGCCTTCAGCCGCGCCGTCTACTGGTGCAACGCCGACCGGCTCGACGCGCCGGACCCCGTGGCGCAATGCGTCCCCCAGCTCTACAGCCTCAATGCCGTGGCCTATGAATCGCTGCTGCTCGGCATCTTCTACATCCACCTCGGCCCCCCCAACGACGTGTGCGCCAAAGGCAAATTCCCAAAGATCACCGAGCTCAAATTGGGATTCAGCCGCGACGGGTTCCACTGGCACCGCCCTGACCGGCGCGCCTTCATTCCCGCCGCGCGCGCCGAAGGCGCATGGGACCGCGCCTACCTGCACAGCACAGCCGGCGTCTGCCTGATCGACGGCGACCGCCTCCTCTTCCCCTATTGCGCCTTCTCGGGCATCGCGCCCGACGGCACGCGCGGCATCTATCACGGCGCGTCTGTCGGCCTCGCCACGCTGCGCCGCGACGGTTTCGCCTCGATGGACGGCAGCGGCACACTCACCACGCGCCCCCTCCTCTTTTCCGGCTCTCACCTCTTCGTCAACGCCGTCGGCTCCGTCACCGCCGAAGTCCTGCCTGCGTCCGCTTCTTTGGGTGGGGGCGCGGGCGGCCCCGTCCGCGCTCCGTCCGCGCCGATTGATTCGACCTGCCTCCGCCTTCTGGATGTCTCAGCCTTTGCCAACCGCCCTGTCCGCCTCCGTTTTCACCTGAGAAACGGCCGCCTCTACGCCTTCTGGGTCAGCCCCTCCGAAACAGGCGCGAGCCGCGGCTATCTCGCAGCCGGCAGCCTCGGCCGACCGAGTATCATCGACAAGGACTAGCGACTAACGACCCACGACTAACTCATTTTTTTGGAATTATCCATGCAAACGATTTCCATCTCCCTACTCACTGTAACGTGCTCCCTTCTCTCTGCCTTCTCCGCCCCGGCGCCCTCGATCGAGGTGACCCCGCGCGGCACTAACACTTGCGAGACTGCGGTTTTCGAGCCCGGCGTACGCCTCTTCACCGACCGACCTTACACGCTCGCCGAGGCGCCAGCCTCTCTCAGGGGATTGCCCTTTCTCCGCGCGGGCATCGACGGCCTCCGCGTGCGTTGCACCACGCCCGGCACGCTTACGGCACTGACGCCTCCCGACGTGCCACGCGCCACCTCGATCGCGTCCAGCCTCGCCGCGTACGGCTTCGAGCGGATCGCCGAACCGGCGTCTTTCCAGCTCTTCGGCACCAACGTCCACGAGCGCGTCCAGCTTTACCGTAAGTCGCTCGCCGCAGGCGAGACGCTCCGGCTCGGCAAGTGGTGCGTCCTTCTCGGCTTCAACGAGGTAACCGCCAAGCCCGTCGTCCGGAAGCCTTGGTCTGAAAACGCGGGCGAGCAGCTCTACAACGGCATCGTGCTCCCTGAGACCTGGCCGCCCGAAGACATCGACACGAAGTCGGACGCGCCCATGCCCGTACCGTATCTCGACCATCCCCCGAAGATCATCCGCATAGACACCGGGCGTCAGCTTTTCGTGGATACTTTCCTGATCGACACCACCGATCTCCTGCACATGTACCATCTGCCCGAGAAACATCCGGGCAATCCGATCCTCACCTGCGAGACCGCGCTTGAACGGCAGACCGGCATTGTCGGTGGCGTCTGCCGTCCCTGCGTCTGGTGGCATCCTGTTAAAAAAGAGTATTGGATGTGGTATCAGGCCGGCACCTATTTCCGCGGCACACTCGCCTTGGCCACCAGCGCTGACGGCGTCCATTGGACGCGCCCCGCGCTCGCTGTCAACCCCGGCACCAACCAGGTCCTCCCGCCGGATTTCCAGCCCGACTCCTACGGCCTCGTGCCGGACTGGACGTGCACCGACGCGAGCCAGCGTTTCAAGCTCTTCACCACGCGGCCCGGCCTGCCGCAGCCTGCCTTTAGCTGGGTTTCCGCCGACGGCATGCACTGGACCGGCCAAACGCAAACCGGTGCGGTCGGCGAC
>JAGOBZ010000480.1 GCA_017999015.1 Kiritimatiellia bacterium | reverse complement strand
CGCGCCCGAAACCGAACAGATGGGTTTCCGCGCCGCGTCCGATTGCCAGCAACTCGTGCATGTTCGCGTACCGTTCGACCGGCTCATCCAGCATGGTTTGGAGAATCAGACGCGCCTCGATGTTGTCAGGGTGGCGCTCGACCAAGGATTTCATCACATTGCGGGCCTCGCGGCGTTGACGGTGTCGGTTCAGCCACTGCGCCTGGGCGATGGTGATGGCGGGACTGTCCGGAAACGCACGCGCGTAAGCATTCAGCAGGTCGGCAGATTCGTCCAGCCGGTTCAACTGTTCAAGCAAACGCGCGTGCCGGATCGCCAGGTTCATTTGCCCGGGGTTGATTTCGAGGCTTTGCGTATACGCCTCGAGCGCTTTGTCCTGCATGTTGAGGCGCAGCCAGGCGTCGCCGATCAGCGCCAGCGCCTCGGCGTTGCGGGTGTCGGTCTTCAGCCACTCATCCCAAATGCGAATCGCCTCTTGGTATTCGCCGGCGGTAAAGGCATCAAATCCGAGCTGCCTCAGTTCTTCCCGCTTGGCATCCGGCGAGACATCGTTATACACCGAAAGCATATCCGAAAGCTGATAATAGAGCGACAGGGTTTCATCACTGGCAGAGGGCAGTACGCGCGTGATGCCGAGCACCTGGTTTTCGTCCAGATTGAAAGGCGTTTCCTGGAAATCGCCGGCCAAAAGGACGCCGGGCAACAGTTTAACAATATTGCCCGCCGAAGGCAGCGACTCGATCGCGATAGGCAGCTTCAACACCAGTTGCATCTTTTTGGCGATCATCGCGTCCTGAAGTCTGACCAGCCAGGTCACCAGCGTGGTCACCTGTTCCGGCAAGCAGGAGGAGGTGTCCACGTAGAGGCCGTCCACCTGGTGTTCGAGCACCCTTTCCACGATTTCAGCGGGCGGCACCTTCTGCAGCAGGGTGGCATCGCGGATCTGGACCTGCGGCAGAATCTTCATGTTGTTGGTGCGGGCGAGCAGGCTCAGCGCTTTGCGGTCCCAGACAGGGAAGGTGATGGGTGCGCTCTCGTACACATCGAGCCAAGGCGGCGAGAGCACGTTGAACTGGTAGCCGTGCTCGTTGAGCCACTGGGTCAAGTAGCCCACATCCTTGGCGACATCAGGCGACCAGGTGACCAGCGCGTCGCGCCGGCCCACCAGGCGCGCGTCGAGGATCGTCGCCGCGGCCATGCCCGGCAGGGGATCCCAGATACCCACGCCCAGCATGCCGGGCTGGGGGTCTCCGCGCAGCAACACGCGCCCGCCGAAGAGCGTCTCGCCGTCCAAGCGCGCGAAGAAGAGGTTGTCACGCAGGCAGAGGAGCAGTTCGTGGCTTTGACGGGACTCGGCGGCAAGCGCGTCGGTCTCCAGCATCAGCTCGTCCATATCCTGCAACCGCTGCCTGACCGAGACCTTGCCGGCGTCGTCCATACTGAAATAGATGTACTCGCCCTTAGAGGTGGCGCGCAGGTAGACGCCGAAACGGCCGCGCTTCAAGAGGAAGCGCACGGCAAAGAAGCCGTCTTCAAAGGTATCGCTGCCGGCCAGCCACGCCTTGGCGCCGGTCGTGGCCGAGACCGGCGACTGCCGCAGCGTCATGACCGGGTTCTGCGGCGGGATCGCCCGCAGGGCCAGTTCGTTGTCGCGCATGACGACCTCGCCCCACTCGCCGATCCAGCGCGCGGTGTCGCACGATCCGCGGTTTCCGCCCCGTCCTGGCGCGACAGGCCAGAAAGTTTCCAGTTTGCGGATAAACTCCTGCGGGCTCCAGGCCGGACTGACCAGCAGACGGTTGAGACGGTGCGGATCGCTGTGGCGCGTATTCAGTGCCAGTTGGCCGAGAATGAAGCCCAGCTCGTAATGGGCGCCGACCTGGTGCATGTTGGTGACGCGCACCACCTTGGCCTGCTCCTCATATTGGCCGTAGTCCCCGTAGGGGAAGAAGAAGGCGACGGGCGGACTGCCGGTCTCTTTTTCAAACTCCTGAATGACTTTCCGGTGGTCGTCCTGAAGCCGTCGGTTGAACTCCTCGGGCAGCTCGTATCGCCGCTGGTCTTCCAGCCATTGGGGATTGGCGAAGAAGGCGCCCTTGCGGCCGGACGGGCTCGTCTGGATAAAATCGAAGCCGCGTTCTGACTGAGCGGCCAGTTCCCAAGAACCCATGGTGAGCATATCGCGCAGATAGGGCCACAGCAGCGCCTGGGCGTCCTTGACATGCATCGGAGCAGTCACCACGCCCATCACCGCCTTCCACTTATGCAGGTGCAGCAGGTCGCGGATCTCGAAATACGAACTTTTGCGCGACTGCTCGAAGGTCATGAGGATGGCCTTGCGCGGCAGCAGCTTGCCCTCTTTGTAAAAAGCCTGTACCTCTTTGAGGCTGATGGGGGTATAGCCGTTCTCGCGCAGCAGCCGGAGCTGTTCAGCAAAGGTTTCCTTCGAGATATCCTGAGAGCCTTCCGGGACATCGCTGTTGATGCCATAGTAGGCCACGGCGACGAAAGTGTCCGCGTCGCGCACAACCTCGACATCCGTCTTGGGATAGCCATAGCGGTAGTAGAGTGCCCGCAGGGGCGTCCACAACGCGACCAGAAAACAGAGCAGGCCGAGAAAAATGAGCCAAGCCCGCACGTTGCGGTCTTTCTCGACCGCGACCGGACGTTCCCAGCCATCGTTCAGCTCAGACTCGGAGGGAGCCGCAACACCGGCACCGCTGCCCGGGGTGCCGGACTTTGTTTCATCCGTCTTGTTCATCCTCGTGTCCCCCACTTTTTACCGCGCAATGTGATCAGCGCCCAGTAAATCTGCCAACTGTAGAATGCGATGTAAGACGCCGTGAAAACAAAGCCCGCCCACCACCAGCGGCGACCGGTGGACGCCCAGAAGTGCAGCGACCAGACCGCCGTGATCGCCACC
>JAGOBZ010000039.1 GCA_017999015.1 Kiritimatiellia bacterium | reverse complement strand
ATTGGGTCTTCAGGTATACTCGGGTCAATGACATATCCCGTCAAACAGAGCGGTGTGGCCAGGATCGTGTTGTGCCGCCGACGTCTCACGCGCACGGCAACCACGAACGGATCGCCCCTGTCGCAGGGCCGTCTGCTCTTGTTTTTGGCTTTGTTTGTGTTGTTCTCGCCCCTCTCCGCCTGTGCTGACGAGTATGACGAGCTGCGCCAGAAGTGGAAAGACCTGACGACCGGAACCGGGTATGACCCGTCGGCCGCCGACGTCAAGTCGCGGCTCGCCAGCGTTGCGAATGCCGCGAACAACGTCTGGACCAGCATGGACAAATCGCCGTCCCGCTCGAATCTGTGGAGCGACGCGGCCAGCACCACCGTTTCCGCGCATCTCACCACAGGCTACAGCCGTCTCCGGGCGATGGCGCTGGCCTACGCGACGCCGGGGTGCTCTCTCCACATGAACACCGCCCTGCTGGCCGATACCGTCGGCGGTCTGGAGTGGATGCACAGCAACCGCTATAACACCGTCATCGCGCAGTACGACAACTGGTGGGACTGGGAGATCGGCGTGCCGATGCACCTCACCGACACCGCCGTCCTGTTGTATAGCCAGCTCACGGGAAGTCAGCGCACCCATTACATGGCCGCCGTCAATTTCCACACGCCGACACCCGACATGACTCAGGCGAACCAGATCTGGAAGGCGCGCGTGGTCGGCGTGCGCGGCTGCGTGGTGAAGGACTCCGCGAAGCTGCTGCTGGCCCGGAACGCTTTCAGTGACGTGTTCCCGTACGTGACCAGCGGCGACGGGTTTTACCGCGACGGCTCGTTCATCCAGCATGGGTACCACCCGTACACGGAGGGTTATGGCGCGGCGCTGCTGGGCACGATGGCGCCGGTGCTGACTTGGTTGGCGGGTTCGGCATGGGCGGTGACCGACCCCGCGCAAACCAATCTTTACCGCTGGGTTTACGATTCGTTCGAGCCGCTCATTTACCGCGGTGCGGCCTGGGACCTCGTGCGCGGCCGCGAGGTCTCACGCTCCGGCAGCACCCCACAAGGCACAGGGCACAGTATTCTGCAGAACATCTTGCGCGTCTCGCAGTTCGCCCCGGCGGCTGACTCGGCGCGCATGCGCAGCATGGTCAAATACTGGGCGCTGAGCGATACCGTTCGCAACTTCACGAACAGCGTGCCGCTGCAGGTGCTGGCGGACGCGAAGGCGCTGATGGCCGACAGCACGACCGTGCCGCGCGGTGAACTGCTCGGCCACTACCACTTCGGCGAGATGGACCGCGTCATCCACCTGCGCCCCGGTTATGGTTTCGGCCTGAGCCTCTTCTCAAGCCGGAGCGCGAACTTTGAGTCCATCAACTCCGAAAACATGTGCGGATGGTACACGGGCGACGGTATGACGACGCTTTACAACGACCAGCTCGACCACTACAGCGACAGCTACTGGCCGACTGTCAACCCATACCGCCTGCCAGGGACCACCGTCGACACGATGGTGCGGACACCGCCTTCCAATCCGACACGGGCCAACGGCCAGAGCTGGCGACAGTCGTATCCGTGGGTCGGCGGCGCGAAGCTGGACGGGGTCGGCTCGGCGGGCATGCAGCTCGACGCATGGGGCTGCTCGCTGACCGCGAAGAAATCGTGGTTCATGTTCGACCGCGAGATCATCTGCCTCGGCGCGGGCATCGCAAGCTCGGACGGCCGGGTGATCGAGACGGTTGTCGAGAACCGCAGGCTGACATCGACCGGAACCAACGCCTTCGTGGTGAACGGCAGCGTTATGCCAGCGAATCTCGGCTGGTCTGCAACGGTCACGAACATGACGTGGGCACATCTGTCCGGCCCCGCCAACGCCGGGATCGGCTATTACTTCCCGACGACGAACAGCGTGCGCGCGCTGCGCGAGGCGCGGACAGGCTCATGGCGGGACGTGAACGCGGGCGGCTCCACCAACCCGATCACTCGGAACTACCTGACGCTTTGGCTCGACCACGGGACGAGCCCGTCTGGCGCGAGCTACGCCTATGTACTGCTGCCTTGCTTCACGGCTTCGAATGTGGCGGACTACGCGGCCGCGCCCGACGCGGTTGTGCTTGAGAACTCGGCCGCTGCACAAGCCGTAAGGATCAAGTCCACCGGGCACACGGCGGTCAACTTCTGGGACGCCGGCACCCACTCAGCGGCCGGCATTGCTGCCAACAGGCCCTGCAGCGTGATCACGCGCACCGACGGCACATGGCTGGATGTTGCTGTCGCGGATCCGACGCAAACCAACACGGCCGCGATCACGGTTGAACTCGCCGCTTCCGCAACGGGTGTGCGGTCGCTGGACATGGGCGTGACGGTGCTGCAGTTGAGCCCGACGGTGAAGCTCTTGGTCAGCGCGACGGGCGGCGACGGACGCAGCTACCGCGCTTCACTTTTCTTGGGCAAGGTCAGCACCGTCGCGCTCGCGCCGGTAGCCGACGCCTATGTCGAAAACGGCGACAAAGCCACCAACAACTACGGGACGTCTTCCAGCCTTGTGGTCAAACACAGCGGAGGGAGTTCGCTGACGCGCGAATCGTACCTGCGCTTTGACCTGTCATCTGAGACGAACGGGCTTCTCCTTGACGCGTCCCTGCGCCTCACCTATACCACCTGCAACCAGAGCGATACGCAGGCGGTCTCGCGGGTGACCGATACAAGGTGGACCGAGCCTGACCTGGTGTGGACCAACAAGCCGGCCTCGGGTCCGGAGCAGGCGCGATGGAACGTCTACACGAATGTGCCGCGGCAGACGACAGCAGCGGTTGGCGCTGCTGCGAGAGCGGCAGTTGGCGGTCTGCTCGACCTGCGTGTCACCGCGCTGGGCGGTGCTTATGTGAGTTACGCCTCCCGCGAGAACGGTGCCGTCGGCAACCGCCCGGCGCTGATACTCACGCGGGCACATCCGCCGCCGGCCGTCTCGCTCACCGCGCCCGCGCCGGACACGGTGATCCATTGGTCGCAGGGCCTGACGTTGGCGGCCTCGGCCAGCGCGGTCGGCGGCAGCGTCACTAACGTGAGCTTCTTCGACGGCGCAACTGAGCTGGGCCGGGTGGCCGTACCGCCTTACACGCTGGCGGCCACAAACCTCGCGCCGGGTGCACGCTGGCTCACGGCCGTCGCGACAGAGGAGGCCGGCGCGGCCGCGACAAGCATGCCGGTTGTGGTGACGGTGGGCGGTGCGCCGCTCGCGGGGCCGGGCCAAGCACTGACGCTCCGCAACGTGCCGGCAGAGGCTGACCTCCGCCATTGGGCCGGTGCGTTTGCAACGCCGCGCGACAAGCTACGTTATGCGGTGGGTCAGCCGGCAAACGGCGCGGTGGGCCTGCTGGCTGACCTTCACACCGCCCGCTTTGTGCCGACAACGGACTTCACCGGCACAGCCGCCTTTGCCTACACCGTTACCGATCGTGCGGTCGATCCTCGACTCTTGCTGTACTACGATTTCGAGCAGACGAGCGTAGCGCCAGGCAGGCCGATCATTGACGCCGCCGGCGGCGGCCGCGACGGCACGCTCGACGTGGTCGGAACAGGGATTGCCGTGCTGACGAACAGCGTGCCATCGTCCATCGTGTCCAGCCAGTCGCTGCGGCTCTGCGAAGCCGCGAACTTCAACGGCGCACGAATCCGCCGGCTCATCGGCACGAACGAACTCAATTTCAGCGAACAGAGCTGGACGGTCAGCGGCTGGTTCAACCGCGCTGCCCAGACCAACGAGGACTTCATCTTCTACCTGGGCAACGGCGACGGGTTCGGCTCGAACGAGGAGATCCACCTGTTCGGCGCGAACGGGACGTCGGACCTGCGGTTGCAGCACTTCATCGGTCAAAGTGCGACGGACATTGACCTCAGTGCGGGCGGGATCGGTACGGGCGCGTGGCACCACGTTGCGGTCACCTGTCTGCGGACAAACGCAACGTCTGGCGAGATGGCGCTCTACCTCGACGGCGAACTGAAAGGCACGGACACCCTCTTCTCTCTGACGCTGGATCAGAGCGTGCCCGTGGTTTTCGGCGGGCACCAGAACGACGGATTCGCGGTGACACGCTGGTTCAACGGCCTGCTGGACGATCTGGCTGTGTTCCGCGCGGCGCTGAGCGCCGACGAGGTGAAGGCACTGGCGACGCGCAGCGTGGCGCATCTTGGCGGGGATGCGGCCACCAACAGCGTCGCGGTGCGCGTGCTCGCGCCGGAGGAGGCACCAGCCATGACTTCGGCGGGTGTGTCGGCGGGCGGTGACTGGCTGATGACTGTGAACGGGGCTGCGGACTTGACCTACACGGTCGAGGCTTCGACCAACCTCCTCGATTGGCTGCCGCTCGACTCCTACGTCTCACCGGCACTGCCGTTCCTCTGGAGTGACCCCGGCGCGACGCTCTTGCCCGCTCGTTTCTACCGCGTGCGGGCGGCGCCGTAGCAAAAAGGAGGAGGGAGAAAGGAGGAGCTGCCGAAACCGGAAACCCGGAACCTGAAACCGGCTTCCGCCCCTGAAAAATAACCCTTGCTCCCTCCCCCTTCTGATCCTACTATGCGCAAGCGTTCCCCGTCCATGTGTTCATGAAAGGCCGGGCATGGACAATATCGCTGGCGACCCGGCGGTCAAGGCGTATCGGCTCAAGAGCTCGCGTCCGGTCTGGTTAGAGGAGCAATGAACAGCGTTCTCACTTTAGCAAAAACCATGACTTCTGATTTCCTATTCCATCTGACCCGTCAATATCGCGCCTACGTAGACACGTTTCGTGAAGCCGACGGCTCTCTGCCGGACATGCTGCGCCTCAAGCTCGAGCACACGCAGGGCGTGGTGCGGGACGCGCGGTGCATCATGGCGGGCGAGGCGTGGGATGAGTCGTCGCGCGTGCTGGGCGAGGCCTGCGCACTGCTGCACGACGCCGGTCGCTACGAGCAGTTCAAAGCGTTCGGGACGTTTCAGGATTCGAGGTCGGTCGATCATGCCGCGCACGGCGTGCGGATCATCCGGGAGCAGCGCTGGCTGGATGACCTGCCCGCCGCAGAAAGCAATCTGGTGCTGGCCACCGTGGCACTGCACAACCGGCGCGCGGTGCCGGTTGCGGTTTCCGCGCGTGTCGCTCGGTTTACGCATCTGGTGCGCGATGCCGACAAACTCGACATTTTCCGCGTCATGGAACAGGCGGTCTCCGACGGCTCGCTCGAACGCAATCCGGAGATCGCCTGGGGACTTCAGCTCAAGGGCGCCCCGTCTCCCGATGTGGTGGAGGCGATCCGGCAGGGACACTCGGTCAGCTATGCTTGGATCCGCACGCTCGCGGACTTCATTCTGATTCAGGTGGGCTGGCTGATCGGCGGCCTTCATTATACAACCGCAAACCGTCTGGCCTCTCAGCGTAACGTGCTGGAATTCCGCGAGGCCTTCCTGAAAACGCTCAGCGATGATCCCGGAATCGCTGTTTGTTGTCAGGCCGCACGCGATTATTTCGCCGCTTTGTCCGAGAGGTGCTTGGGGAGGAACGCGATCAGCGCCGCTCCCGCGAGCGCGACCGCGATCAGCACCGAGAAGCCGAGCGCGTAACTTTTCGCGGCCTCGCTGTACAGGGCGCCGACCAGCATCGGAAAGGCCGATTCTGCCGCGCCGTCCGCCACCAGGATGATCCCCATCACGCGACCCAACGCGCGCACGCCGAAGAGGTCGCCGGCCATCAGCGGAATGATCATGTAGTCGCCGCCCAGGCCGACACCGAAGAGCACCGCAAAGAGATAGATGCGGCCCGGAAAGGCCGGCAGAAGCAGCAGCGGAATGGCCGTCGCCACGAGCAGGTAGATCAGCAGCATCACGTGCTTGCGGCTGAAACGGTCGGCCAGCCAGCCCATCAGCACGCGGCCCGCCAGGCTCGACAGCAGGACGAGCGACAGGATGCGCGCGGCGCCCTCCTGCGAAAACGTCTGATCGCGCAGGTAGAGCTTCAGATGCTGCATCACGCCGCCGACCGCACCGATCGAACACATACTGCCGAATGCCAGCAGATAAAAAGCGGGAGACCGCAGGATCGCGCCGATGTCCACCTTGGGGGCGGCTGGCGGCGGTGCCGCGCCGGCCGGCTGCGGCGCGGTGCCGGGATTCTTGAGCAGCAGCGGCAGCGGAAACGCCAACAGGACAATCAGACCGCCCAGCGCAAGCAGGGCGTGATGCCAGCCCAAGACATGCTGCAGGCGCGCGGCCACCAGCGGCACCAGCGCGCCGCCCGCGCCGATGCCGAGATAGGCGATGCCCATGGCCTTGCCGCGGTTCTTGTCGAAACGCCGCGCGATCAGCACCTGGCAGGGCAGCGGGCCGCCGCAAACGTACGCCAGCGCGTTGAGCACGTAGAAGAGGTAAAAGAGCGGCAGCGAGTCGGCCATGCTCAGCCCGGCCAGCGCGAGGCCGCCCATCAACGCGCCCGCGGCCATCAGGCGCTGCGGGCCGAAGCGGTCGACCAGCCACCCGGCGATGAAGCCGAACAGCGGGCCGACCAACAGCTTGCCCAGCGCGTTGCCGCTGGTCACGGTGGCGCGCGACCAGCCGTATTCATGGGTCATGAAGTCATAGAAGAACGGCAGCCCGTACAGGGCGAACCCCACGAGCGCGAACAGCGCGAGGAACGCCGCTGCCACGGTGAGCGTCTGCGAGGAGCGCCAGCCGACGGCCGCGCGCGAAGGGGCGTTTGTCATGACGTAAAGACCGGGAGTGAACGGTTGCGGAAGATTACTTGACCAGCACGGTCAGGCGGCGGACCTCGTATTGGCCGCCGTTGCCCATGAAGGTGTAGTCGGGATGTTCGCCGGCGGCGTTGTTGCCGATGCCGATGTCGCAGGGCCCGCCGCCGTTGAAATTGTTGTAGGCGAAGAGCGTCACCTTGCTCTTCCAGCAGTGGACCTGCATGCAGCCGTAGCCGCCGTCGGCCGCCGGCTTGTCGTCGAAGTCATATTTGGCGTTGTTCGCGCCGGGCAGGTTCAGGCCGTTCGGATTGCCGTAGTTCGCGCCCCAGAACTCGATGTTGCCGCCGTCGGAGTTGTCGAGCGCAGGAATGCCTTCGACATTGGAGCGCACCGTCAGGTTGGCGACTTTGGCCTGATGGAAGATGCCGCTGCGGGCGTGCGGGATGCCCAGTTTCTTGGCGTCTTTCGTGAAAGCGTCCATGACGGTGCAGACGTAGCGGATACTCTCGGCCTGCTGAAGCTGGAGCACATACGCCACGCGCGCGAACGCGCCTGCCGTGCTGCTGGCGTCGACGGCATATGCCGGCGCCGCCGCATTGAAGTTGCCTCCGAGCGGCAGGTCGATTTCGTAGACCTTGCGGAAACCTTGAAGCTCGGGCAAGGCCAGCGCGCCGTCCAGCTTCGGCTTGTTGCCGCAGCGGAAGGCGCCGGCTGGCAGGCCCAGGCCGTTGACGAGGTTGGGCTCCGCGAGCTGGTCCCAGGCGAAACGCATCGCCATCGGCGCGGTGATGCCAGGGGCGGAGAGCACGACACTGTTGCCGTCGATCACCGCGTCGGCCTTGCGGAAGAGCCCGTCCTGGCCGCAAAGCTCGAACCAGGTCGGCTGCTGGCCGTCGCGCGTCTTCAGTCCCTCGGCGTGGTCAAACGTGACGCGCAGCTTCGCGCCTTCGACCGCGAAGGCTTTGTAGACCGGGCCTTCCCAGCGGATCTCCCGCATGCCGTATGTGCGGTTAAGCGCCTGGTTGGCCATGCGCAGGCCCACGTCCTGCTTGTTGCGCGGATGGATATCCTTGGTGTTGCCGATGTCGTTGATCACGGTATAGCCGGTGTTGGGGATCGCGGCGGGCACGGCGGCCTGCGCCTCCCAGATGCCCGGCAGGTGCGTGGCGCGCGCCGGACCGTAGTTATAGGGCGCGAGCTGCACGAGGTAGTAGGGAAAATCGCCCTGCCCCCACACCTTGCGCCAGCCGTTCACGAGCGCCTTGGTTTTTTCCAGATAGAGCATGCCCTCGCCGTTGTTGGAGCAGCCCTGATACCAGATCGCGCCTTTGATGGCGTAAGGCACGAGGCCCGCCACCATGCCGTTGTAAAGTACCGTGGGCTCCTGGTGCTTGCCTTGGGCGTTCGGAAAAACCAGTTGCTGCGGAAATTCGGGCGCCGCGCTGATCGCCTGTCCTGCCGCGCTCTTGGCCTTGGCATCCGCGACCCACGCCTGTACGGCCGCCACATACTCGTTGAGCACCTGCGTGTGCCGGGGCGTGCCGGGAGTGGCGGTGTCGACGCGCGTCTTGATGGCGGCCAGTTCGGGCAGACCGTCAAACCCGCACGCCGGCGTCCACGGCTCGATGCGCGTGCCGCCCCACGACGAATTAATCAAGCCCACCGGCACCTTGAGCGCCTGATGCAGGCGGCGGCCGAAGAAATAGGCCACGGCCGACTCGTCGCCGATGCCGTCGGGCGTCGTCACCTCCCACGCGGCCTGAATGTTCTTTTCCGGCGCGGGCTTGAAGGCCTTGGGCGCTTTGAAGTGGCGGATCAGCGGATAGGTCGCGGCCGCGCGCTCCTGCTCCGCGTTGTCCACATTCGCCATGCGCCACTCCATGTTCGACTGGCCGGAGCAGAACCAGACCTCGCCCACGACCACATTGGTGAAGGTCACCGTGTTCGCGCCGGAGACGGTGAAGGTCGCGGGATCGGCCGACGCCTGCAGGGCCCCCAGCGCCAGACGCCACGCGCCGTCCTTGCCCGCCACGGTTTTCTTCGATTGTCCCGCGAACGAGACGGTCACCGGCTCGTCCGGCGCGGCCCAGCCCCAGACCGGCACCGGCTGACCGCGCTGCAGGACCATGTTGTGGTTGAAGACATTCGGCAGGCTGACATCAGCCGAGACAACACCGGCGGCCAACGCGGCGCCGGCCGCTAAGACGAACCCCATCCGTTGCATCATGACTCCCCTGTTGTGTTAGCCCGGCGGCAAGCCGAGCGTTTCATGTTCATTCAGATCGCTCATTTCACAGCGTTATCAAAAGAGAAAAGATCATCGGCGGGCCGCCGCACCCATCTCGAAGACCAGCGCCCCGCCCTTCATGATGTCTGCGTGCGCGAGCTTCATGCCCGGGAACGGCTTGCCGTTGAGCGTGATGCCCTGCACGTACTTGTTCTCTTTCGAAAGATTCCGCGCCTCGACCGTGAAGGTGCGCCCGCGCGGCAGGCGCAGCGTGATCTTGCCGATCTGCGGCGCACCGAACACATAGCCGTCGTTGCACGGATTGAAGGGGTAAAAGCCCATCGCCGAGAAGATGTACCAAGCCGACATCTGGCCGCAATCGTCATTGCCGCACAGGCCGTCGGGCTTGTTCTTGTACTGCGTGTCGAAGATCTCGCGGATCAGTTCCTGCGTGCGCCACGGCTGTCCCGCATAGTTGAAGAAATAGGCCGTGTGGTGGCTGGGCTCGTTGCCGTGCGCGTACTGGCCGATCAGGCCGGAGACATCGAGCACAAAGCCCGCGCCTTCGACTTTGGACGGGAGCGTGAAGAGCGTGTTGAGTTTGGCGGCGGTGGCGGCCTTGCCGCCCAAGAGCGCAATCAGCCCCTCGGGATCGTGCTGCACGTGCCAGGTGTACTGCCAGGCGTTGCCTTCGGTGTAATCATATCCGCTGTGTTCGCCGTGGTTCAGCTTCACAGGATCGAACGGCGTGCGCCAGTTGCCCTTGGCGTCGCGACCGCGCATGAAACCGGTTTCCGTACAGAAGAGATTCTTGTAGTACTCCGCGCGTTTGGAAAAACGCTCTGCGTCGGCATGTTTGCCCAACGCCTTGGCGAGCTGCGCGGC
The DNA here is from genome assembly GCA_017999015.1 of Kiritimatiellia bacterium. Taxonomy (GTDB): domain Bacteria; phylum Verrucomicrobiota; class Kiritimatiellia; order RFP12; family UBA1067; genus DUPH01. Next base: position 3,658 of record JAGOBZ010000039.1, on the reverse strand, counting down.
GCAATAATCGTCGTAAACGTACTCCAGCGTGCGCGAGACGCTCTCGCCCTTGATGACGTCGAAAGGCAGGTAGCCGTAGCGGGTGTAGACGTCCCAGTCCGACTTGGGATGATTGACCGTGAGCGATGTCTTGATGCCCTGGAACGCGGCCTCGGCGTCAAACCCCCGAAATCCCTTGAGGGTGGCATCGGCGATGACCGGCACCGAGTGGTTGGCGATCATGCAGTGGTTCTCCTTGCCCCATAACGTCCAGATCGGCACATAGCCCTGTGCCTTCTGGTGCGCGATCATGGTCTCGATGAATCCGTCCACGCGCTCGGGAGCGAGAATGGTGTAGAGCGGATGCGCCGCGCGGTAGGTGTCCCAGAGCGAGAGCGTGGAGTAGTACGTCTTGCCCGGCGCGGTCTGCACCTTGTCATCGGCACCGCGGTACTGACCGTCCACGTCCGCAATGTTGTTCGGCTGGATGAACAGGTGGTACATCGCGGTGTAGAAGTTCTCTTTCTGCTCGAGCGAGCCCTCGACCTCGGCGCGCGCGAGCAGGGTGTTCCACGCCGCCTTGGCCTGCGCGCGCACCTTCATGAAATTCCAGTGCGGAATCTCGGCGGCCAGGTTTTTCTTCGCGCCTTCGACACTGACCGTTGAGAGCGCCACCTTGACCTGCAGGGTTTCGCCGGGCTTGAGGTCAAAATCCAGCACATAGCGCGGGGCCTTCTCGCCCTCTTGAGCCGGAAGTTGCCGGATCGCTGCGTAGGGCCTGTCGAACTTCACCACATAGAAATAATGGCGCTTGACCCACGCTTGGGCCTGGTTGTGGCCGCTGATCGTCATGGCGTCTTCGACGGTCACGTTACTGGCCAGGATGTGCTTGCGCAGCGCTTCCTTGCCGCTGACGATGCCGTACTGCAAGTCGACCAGCAGACGCGCGGGCCCGGCTTTTTTGAAGGTATAGCGATGAAAGGCCACGCGCGGCGAGGCGGTCAGTTCGACATCCACGCCGAAGTCGTCCAAGGTCACCGCATAGTAACCGGGCTTGGCCTGCTGCGTCTCTTTCTGATAACGGCTGTGATAATTCTCGCGCTCGACAGCCCCCGTAAACGGTTGGAGCTGGATGTCGCCGAGGTCGGGACAGCCCGTTCCGTTGAGGTGGGTCTGCGAGAACCCCCAAATCTTCTCGTCAAGATACATGTAGCCAGAGCAGTAAGCCCACGTGCAGTTGCCGGTGTCGGGGCTGGGCTGCACCAGCCCGAACGGGGAACAGGCTCCCGGAAAGGTGTGGCCGTTGTCGGCCGCGCCGATAAAGGGGTTTACATACTGCGTGAGATCCCGTTCCGCGCAGCGGAAAGGGCAGGCGCATCCGGCGATCAGAGACAGAAATAACAACAGGCCCGCAAGGTTTTTCATGAGGATCATCCTTTTGTTTGACACGCATACTATAGCATCCAGGATCTTCGCGAACAAGCCGGGCCGCCAGGGTCGACGCATCTTAAATTTGACTCATTACGTCAGAACTCCGTTTGTGGGGACGATTAAGATTATGATTATGATTAAGATCAGGACTGGTGGCCGGGTATCTTCGTAATCTTAATCCTAATCGTAATCTTAATCCTCCCCGAAAGATGCGAATCCGTCTCGACCTGAACAGCCCGCACCCGGTATGCTGAGTACATGACAAGTAGGAGCAGGCCATGAGCGGTGCGCGACATGCAGGGACAGCGGGCCTCACCGTGGCGGTGGGCATGAGCGGCGGGGTGGATTCCGGCGTCACGGCCTGGCTGCTCAAGCGGCAGGGGTATGACGTCATCGGACTGACGATGAGCATCTGGGACCCCAAGCAGCCGTTCACCTCGGCCAAACGCAACGCCTGTTACGGGCCGGGCGAGGCCGAAGATATCGCGGCGGCGCAAGCGACTGCCGAACGCCTCGGCATTCCCCACCGCACCGTGCCGCTGGCCGACGAGTACGACCGCTGGGTGCTGGACGCGTTCCGCAGCCAAAACCTGGCGGGGCTGACCCCGAACCCCTGCGCCCTCTGCAACCCCGTCATGAAGTTCGGGCTGCTGCCGGCCCGCGCCCGCGCGCTCGGCATCCGCTTCGACCGCTTCGCGACCGGCCATTACGCGCGCATCGTGCGCGATGAAGCCTCCGGGCGCCTCCGCCTGCTGCGCGGCGCGGACCCGGCCAAGGACCAGTCCTACTTCCTCGCGCGCCTCACTCAGGCGCAGTTGGCTGAGATCCTCTTCCCGCTCGGCGACAAGACCAAGCACGAGGTGCGCGCGCTCGCGCACGAGGCCGGGCTGGACGACCTGAACGCGAAGCCCGAAAGCCAGGATTTCTTCGAGGGGGACGACATCTCGGTCCTCTTCAACGGTGCCGGCACCGAGCCCGGTCCGATCGTGGATACCGCCGGCCGCGTGCTCGGCCGGCACCGCGGCATCATTCACTACACGGTCGGCCAGCGCGACGGCCTCGGGATCGCGGTGGGACGCAAGGTGTACGTCAAAGAGATCCGAGCCGCCTCCAACACGCTGGTCGTGGACGACCGCGAGGGCGTGCTGGCCGACGCCTGCCGCGTGGCCGACATGCAGTGGATCGCGGGGGAGCCCCCCGACACGCCGCGCCCTGTCACCGCCCGGCTGCGCTACCGCCACAAAGGCGTCGCCTGCCGCTTCGCGCGCTGCGCCGACGGCGCGCTCGACCTGCGGTTCGACGAGCCGCAGTTCGCCGTGACGCCGGGCCAGATGGCGGCGCTCTACGACGGCGACGAGGTGCTGGGCGGCGGCTGGATCACGCCCGCCTCCTGCCACACCGCTTGAAGCCTGCGGATGGCCGCCTCAGGATCGGCCGCCTGATTGACCGCGCGCACCACCGCGAAGGCCGTGGCGCCGTGGCGGCGCACGCCCGACAGATTCTCCGGGCCGATGCCGCCGATCGCCACGGCAGGCACGGATGACGCGCGGAGGATCGCCCCCATCTCCTCAAGACCGAGCACCGGATCAGGGATCGCTTTGGTCGGCGTGGCGAAGACCGGCCCCACGCCGATGTAATCCGGCGCACACGTGATCGCGCGCGCGGCCTGCGCGCGGCTGTGCGTGGAAAGTCCGAAGACCTTGCCTGCCGCCGGCCAGAGCCGCCGCGCCTCGTCCAGCGGCATGTCGTCCTGGCCCAAGTGCACGCCGTCGGCATCGACCTCACGCGCGATCCCGACATCATCGTTGATCACCAGGCGCGTCGCCGTGCCGCGCGTGATGGCGCGCAGCGTGCGGCCGACCGCGACGATCTCGTCGCGCGCCGCGCGCTTCATACGCACCTGCAGCCACATTACGCCACACGCCACCGCCGCCTCGGCGCAACGCGCGTATCCCGTCACCGGGTCCGTCAACACCAGATACAAGCCCTGCATATCGATCCTGGGCGTCTGATTCATGCGATTACTCTTTCCTTTCTCCGCACAGCGGACATGTCTCCCGCCGCATGACGCGGACCGTCCGCGCGGTCAAGCGCCAGGCGTCGAACACGAACAGGCGGTCGACCAGCAGCGTCTCGGTCGGCGCCCCGAGCAGCAGCTTGAGCGCTTCAGCCGCCTGCACCGCGCCGATCACACCCGGCAGCGCGCCCAGCGGACCGCGCGGCGCACCGTCGTCCGCCGGCGGCGGCT
>JAGOBZ010000479.1 GCA_017999015.1 Kiritimatiellia bacterium | reverse complement strand
CGGCGTGGACAACGCCAAATTCCGCAGACAGGTCCGCCCGAACGACACCGTGCGTCTGGAGGTCGAGAATATCCGCGTCAGTTCGCGTATGGCGATCCAGTTTGGCAAAGCCTTTGTCGGCGACGAGCTGGCGGCTGAAGCGGAGTTCCGCTGCGTGCTGGGCCCGTCGGCTTAACGCTCCGGGGAGGTTGTCAGTTCCAGTTCGGCCCAGGCACCCCAGTCGCCGCTGCTGTTGTCCTTCTCGCCGGCATCCGTGATCAGCAGCAGGCTCACGGTCTGGCCTGCCCACGGCGCCAGGCTGCCTTCCAGCGTGTACCACGCATGGGCGGCAACTTGGCGCCGTGCGATTTCATGGCGCTGCCCCCCCGCATCTTCCACCGCGATTATAAACAGCAAGCCGTCCCCCGCATCACTGTCGTCTTTTTTGCCGACCGCGCAGCGGATTTGTAACGCTTCGGATGGCAGCGCCAGGCTGTAGCGCGCAAAAGTATACCCGGTGCCGCCCTTGTAAGGCGGATGCATGAAAAGACCGCGCGGTTTGGTGTGGCCGCCGCAGGCCGACGACGCCGCATAGAGCTGCGCGCCGGTCGCCCCGTCCAGTTCGCGTTCGGCCTGGCCACGCAGCGCCATGCCGCGCGCATACCAGGCGGGCAGCGGGAGCCCCTGTTGGGTCGCCGAGGCCGGAGGGGGGGGCGGCGGCTCTTCTACCGTGAAATCGATCCACGCGCCTTCGCGCTCGAACCAGAGCCGAGCCCCGGGGCGCGCGTCGGCCGGGATCGTCACCGCATGTTCGGAGGCCCCCTGGATCAGCACGCGCTCGCCCGGTTTGACGATCTCACGCGCGCAGGTGAGCACAGCCGCCGGAGCGGACGCCCCGCGCCGCACGCGGTAACTGAACGCGCCCTTGACCGGCTGCACGTAACTGAGGCCGCGCGCTATGCGAACTTCTGCGGTGCCGAGCACGTTGTTGGAGACATCCAGCGCGACTGTGTTGGTGAAAGTGTATGGGAATCCCGCCTCTTTGCATGCGTGCATCAAGACTTCCGCCATGTCATTTGTCAGCGCGCGGCAGATCGCGACACCTGCGGCCGCACCTTCGGCAAACCGCGTGAAATGGCCGCGCCCGTCGATGTAAGTGTAGGCCGGCGCGACCGCGAGGTCGGCGCGGCGGCCGTTGACCGAACCGCTGAACACGCGCACTGCACCGTCTCCGCTGCGTCCCCAATAACCGTTGGGCGGCAGGTCGAGCGGCTGCTCGGCCACGGTCACCGCCATGCGCGCCTCTGGATGGCCGTTGGCCGCCGTGACCGTGCCGTCGGCGTAACGCGTCACCACCTGCGAACGCGTGTAGGCCCCGTTGGCCAGCGCGGCGGACGTCTCGTGCAGCGCGCCGGCCGCGTCCGCGTAGCGGATCGTCTCGGCCGCGGCCTGCGTGTATCGGCTGGCCAGCGCCTGCAGCATGTAGTAGCTGCGCAGCTCGCCGTCGCGCCCGTACAGCAGGAATCCGGGATGGCCGAACGCCACCGTGGCGGCCAGGAAGCGGTCTTTCGCGACGTCCGGATCAGACGGTGCGCTCTTGCCGGGATAGAACATGTCGAGATTGCCCATGCCGAAGTTGCAGCAGAGCGGGTGCAGACAGCGCAGGTCGAAATCAACCAGCCACGGATTTTCGTGAATGCGGTAGTTCTGGTCCTGCGCATAGTTGCCGTCCGTCAGGCCGCAGTAAAGGAAATGGTTGTTGCCCTCCGAGTAGACCGGCCCGTCCCAGGCGGCCTTCTGCAGCAGCATGATCTCGCCGTATGCGTAAAAGACTGCGGCAAAGGTGCCGGCACCCGGAACGCGCGCGTCGTAGTCCACGCGGCTCCAGGGCGTGACCGCCGTGTGGACATCGCAGTATGCGGTACTGAAACCGAACTTCTTCTCAATAATCGGCGCGAGGCGTTCGCAGAACTCGACGGCGCGGGCGGGCTTGGGCGCGTAGCAGCGCTCCCACGCGTGCTGCAATTGATTCTCGCGCGTGCGCGAAATCAGATCGATGTGCCAGAAGCCGTTGACCGGCGCGAAATCGGTGAAGTTGTTGTAGGGGCCGTAAACAAAGCCCAGTTCGTCCTGCATGATGCGGGCGTAGTCATACTGGCCTTTGTCGCCGCCTTTTTTGGGCGCGGGCTCGGTGCGGAAGGTGAAACTCTCGTTGCCGTCGCGCCAGCCGGTTTCGTGATCCGTGATCACCAGTTCCGTCATGCCCCAGCGGTGCACCGCGCGCCAATAGGTCGCGTCGCGCGCGCGGTCGCTCGCCCCGTGCGCGCGCCAGACCCGCGTGCCTGTGACGCCCTTCCAAGGCGAGGGCGGGTTCGGAATGTTGGGCAGCACGTCGTCAAAACGCGGCGAGAGCGTCAGCACGAAACGCTCAAAGCACGGGTTGCGCCGGCCGTCGGTCTTCGGCGCATAGCGCGTGCCGCCGTTGCTGGCCAGCGAGCCGTCGAAGCGCACGTTTTCGGCAAACGGAGTGGAGGCGTTTGACTGCGTCCAGTCGATGTGCGCCAGATAAAAGAGCGGCGCGTCGGGGCTGCCCGACACGATCACCGTTGGCCGCGCCAGGCCGTCGGCATAGCCGTACGTGTAGTAGGGCAGCGTGGCGAGGCGCGGATTGACGAAGCCGCGCGTGGCGCCGAAGCGCACCTCGCCGATCTCGCCCTGGCCGGCTTGGATGTCCATCACCAGCGACTTGCCCGAGAGATGAAAGCGGAGCTGCGCATCGACGCTGCGTCCGCCCTGCGTCAGCCGTCCCGCGTAGGTGACGCTTTTGCCGTCGGTCGTGACCGTCACCGTCTCGCCCTCGGCGCGCGCCAGCGCCCCGGTCGGCGTGGACGGCGCGAAGTACAGGCCGCCGCCCAGCCCGACACTCGTCCAGCCCCCTCCCCCGGCCCAGCG
>JAGOBZ010000038.1 GCA_017999015.1 Kiritimatiellia bacterium | reverse complement strand
GGGCGGACGCGCGCGCTTCTTGAGCGGATAGGGCTCGATCATGTAGCGGTAAGACCCGGTCTCCGGGTGGGCGATCGGCACCATGTTGTCGAATGTATCAACCAGATAAAGGCCCCATGCGCCTTGACCGGTGAGCTTGGCGACCGCCAGGAAATAGTTCGCGCTCAGCGGATAGGGCTGAATGAACTGCGGGAAGACGCCGTCCACCAGCGTGTCCAGGTCGAGCGCCATTTCGGGATAGATGTGCTTCAGCCGGGGGTAGCACTTGTTGAAGAAATCATTGTTCAGCTCATGATAATCCTTGTCTTTTTGCGACTCCGGCGGCATCTGTTCGGCAACGAGCTTATCCACATCCTTCTGCAGCTCAGGGAACTGGCCGAGCAACTCTTTCTTGACGGTCGGATAGAGCTGATCCACGGTCACATGCGTCACCTTCTTGCCGTAGCCGGGGATGTGCTGAACCACGCCGTCGGCGTGCGCGTAGCCCTTGTTGGTGTCAAAGATCGTGAGCTTGCCCGATGCCGCAGTGCCGTGATGCCCCGAGACCACGGCCACGAACTGTCCGGCCTCGCCGGGTATCGGCCGCGCGTTGAACATCGAGTTCGGCCACAGGCTCTGCGACCCGTAGATGGCGCGCTGGTTGCTGCCGTCCGGATTCATGGTCATCATGATGCGCGAGTAGTAGTGCATGATGTCGGTGTACTCCCACCGCAGATACATGATCTGACCATCCTCGCGCACCGTCGGATACCAGTCCGCATCCTGCTCGAACGTCAACTGCCGCGTGTTGCCCCCGTCGGCATCCATCACATAGAGATTCGGTACGGTGCGCGACCCGCCGATACACGGCACGCCGATCATCGGCGCGGTCGAGCTGAAGACGATCCGCTCGTCCGGCAGATAGATGCCCCCGTAATTGTGCACGTACTGCCCGATGATCGTGGACACCTGGCGGACGTTCCCGCCGTCCACCCCCGCCTCCATCACCTGAAACATGCTGTTGGTGTCTGTTGACGTGAAGAGCAGCTTGTTGCCGTCATAATGCACGTCGAGTTCACCCAGATACGCGCCGTCCTTGGGCTCATAGACGTCAGCCACCGCCCCTGTACGCAGGTTGACACGCGCGATCTTGTTTTTGTAACCCTTGGGACCCAGCGTGTGCGTGCCCAGCCAGTTGGCCTTGAGCGCCACCCTGTCGGAGAGCACGACCAGCAGTTCGTCAAAATCAACATACGGGTTTTCCGCGATCAGCGCCTTGAATTTCAGATCGCTGAAAGCGGCGAGTTCCCGTACGGCCTCGGCGTCGCCCTTTTCGCTGCGCTCCAGCAGCGCGGGCATGCTGGCCACAAACGCTTCGGCCTGTTTGAGATAGTCGCGCCCGTTCTTGTAGGCGCGGGGCTTGGTCTTGAGAATGTGACGGATCGAACGCACCAGCGCCTCGGGCGACGAGATCGACACCAGCGCCTTTTGCGCTTCGGCGGCCTCGCGCTGACGCGCCTTCTCGCGCAACGCCGCCATATCCTGCCGCTTGCTGCCGGGTGTGCAGGCCCCCGCCAGGTCAACCGCCTGACCGCCCGGTGCTTTCACCGTCGCCTTGAGGTCGTGGCCGCCATTGTTGTTGAAATAGAGCAGATTGACCTGGTGTTGGCCGACCGTCAGATCGATGCTCCCCTTGCGGTTGGCCGGCCCGTGCAGACCGTCGTTCATGACCACCTCACGGCCGTTGACATAAAGCGCGCTGCCATCGTCCGACGTGACGGAGAACTCATGGGCGCCAGCAACCTTGACATCCAGCATGCCGGAAAACTCGATGTTCCAGGCATCACCGTACTTCTTGTCGCCCATCGAGGTGATCGCGCCGACCGTGCCGGTCCCCACCTGTTTGCCGTCACCGATCAGCGCCACGGTGCTCAACTTGCCTGAGTGCGCAAAGAATGTCATCTCAGCATGCCCGATCTCAGCCAGGCACGCCAACACGATCAGACACAACCATCCCCCTTTGTTCGCCATACGCCCTCCGCTCGCCATTGACATAGTGAAATATGAGCTGCGTAGGATACCTCATTAGGGCGCCACTTTCAAGTTCGGATGACCCGTACTTCACGGTCGGGATCGGCCTCGTCGCGAGATATCCATATCCGCGTCCGCCGGTGTGCCTTTACACATCAGGATGAAAGGCGAGTGCCTCATTTACGGCAGCCAGCAGGTCACTGGCGGGATAGGGCTTGATCAGACACTTCCAGCCGTGCTGCTTGATCGATGCCCAGCGGGAGCGCTCGTCCACATAGCCGCTGGCAAACAGAAAGCGCATACCCGGGTTCTGTGCGCTGATCGTCTCAGCCAATTCGACACCGTTGCCGTCCCCGAGCACAACATCGCAAAAGATGAGGTCATACTTCGCGTCCGGATCGTCCAGCACGGCGTACGTCTCCGCCACGCTGTTCACCACGCGTGTCTTGAACCCGTGCGACGTGAGGATACGTTCAGCTACCCTCGCCACCTTTCCTTGGTCTTCGACCACCAGGATGTTTGTGCCTGCCCGCGCAAGGTTCGGAGTTGTCCGGGACTCCTCCATCCGTTCCGTTGCTTCTCCCCCGGCGACCGGGAAATACATCGTAAAGGTTGTGCCCCGCCCCGCCTGAGAATCAACCTGTATCCACCCTTTCAGTTGGCGGACAATCCCGTAGACTGTTGAGAGCCCCAGACCGGTTCCCCGGTCTTTCGGTTTGGTTGTAAAGAACGGATCGAAGATTTTCTTTTGGATATGCGACGGAATGCCGCAGCCCGTGTCAGAGATCGACCAACACACATAACCGCCGGGCGAAGCCTCCGGGTGCAGCCTGACATCGGCAGCCGTGAACGACACGTGTGAGGTTCGCAAGGTGAGGGTGCCGCCGTCAGGCATCGCGTCGCGCGCGTTGACGGCCAGATTCAACAGCACCTGCTCGATATGCCCCGCATCGGCGAGAATGTCGGGAACCGCATCATCCAGCGCGAGCACGATCTTAATGTCTTCTCCAAGCAGTCTCGACAACATGCGTTGGCGGCTTTCAATCTCTTGCTTGAGCTGAAGCCGGGTGATTTCCATCGGGATATTGCGGCTGAAGGCCAGCAGTTGTCCAGTCAATCGCTTGGCGCGGTTGGCGGCCGTGATTATTTCCTGGATATCGGAAGAACGCGGATCAGGCGGCGGCGTTTGCTGCATGGCCAACTCGCCAAAACCCAGGATCGTCTGAAGCATGTTGTTAAAATCGTGCGCGACGCCGCCCGCCAGCATGCCGATCGTCTCCAGTTTATTGGTCTGCGACAGGCGTTCCTCAAGGTTGCGTTGATCGGTCATATCGAACGCGATCGTTTGAAACTCGTTAACCAGGCCCTCAGATCCGACGATGGCGCGGCTCAGACAGCGCACGTGGCGCAATTGCCCATCCCCCCTCAGGATATTCACCGTGTACTCCGTGCTGGGACGCTCCGCTGACGCGCCCATCAGGATGCGCTCCACACGCATGCGAGCATCCGGCAACAGAAACTCAAAGACCACGGCCCCCATCATCTCCTTTTTGTCCCGTCCCAAAAACGCGCAGGCGGCACCGTTAATAAAGGTCAGCACGCCGTCCGGCGTGAACCGGCAAATGAGCGCCGGCATATCTTCCACCAAGCTCTCGTAAAGGTGTTCCTGACGTTTCCTGGCGGTGATGTTCCGCGCAAAAACCAATGCACCGTTTTCGTCCTTATACCGAAACGGAGCGGAGGCGACTTCGACCGTTACCGGTGTGCCGTCCAGGCGCAGCAACGTTTGCTCGACCGCCGGCGCATACTCGCGTCGGGCATTCAACTGCGCGATACGCTCTTCAAGAAACTCCGGCTTGTCCTGATGAATGAAATCCAGCACCGATCTGCCCAGCAACTGATCGGGCGCCGAAGCGCCGAGCAATTCACAGGCTGACGGATTGACATAGGCAAAACGTTTGTTCGCCTGAATGATGATTGCATCAGGCGCCTCTTCAATCAACTGCCGGAAACGGCGTTCGCTATCCCGTTGTTCCTCGACTGCACGTTGCCGTTCGCCCTCCAAACGGAGATGCTCGATGCCGAACGCCATGTCGCAGGCAAGTTCCTGAAGCAATCCCAGCATCTCGCCTGGATGCGGCCCCGGTTCAGGCGCAATGATGGTCAGCACGCCGATCGTGGTGCGCGGCGAGACAAGGGGGAAGCAGAGCAACGAACGCCCTTCGTTCCGCAGTGTTTGGAGCATCCGGCGCATCCCTTCGGGAACCTGATTCAGATTGTCGAAACAGCGCGCCTGACTTCCGCTGACGACTTGGCTGATCAGGCATTCATACGCCGACTCATTATCCATCCCCGACAGATCAAAGGAGGCCGGCATGTTTTCCAGAAAGCCGGTTTGTGCGGCGGTCCCCATGGTTTTTGCCGCATCGTCCTGCAGGATGCCGACCCAAGCCGCCGTGTATCCCCCTTCCTCCAGCAGAAGCCGGCACAGCTCACCGAGCAACCTGTTTTCGTCCGTGCTGCGGATCAGGATTTGGTTACAGTCGGACAGCATGCGGAGCATACGGTTGTTCCGCGCCAAAACGACGGTTTGCTTCGCAACCTGCCGGCGCAAGGTCAGGCTCCATGCCAGAAAGACAAGCGCCAAAGCTGCGGCGGCACCGCCTGCCAGCCTCACCCACTTCGGCAAACGGAAGGCGGCCGTTTCAGACGTCCAGCGCCTCAATGATGCGTAATAGATCGAATCCGGATTCTGCTTCATGCTGAGCAGATGGCGGTCGATCGCGTCAGCCAAGTGCGCGCGCCCGTCGGCGGGCAAGGCGAAAAACAGGCGTGTCGGACTAAAGATGATCGCGGTGTCTTCCAGATTGTGGTCCCTGCTATGCCGCATACCGTAATACCGGTTCACGACCACGGCGTCCACTCTGCCTTGTGCGACATCGCGAAAAGCCCCGCGGTAATCCGGGAACGGCAGGATGGAGACAGGCACGTTGAAACCGGCGGACACCTGATCAAAAGCCTCCTCTTGGATGGAGCCGTCGAGCACCGCCACCCTTTTCCCTGCCAAATCGAGCAACGACCGGATGCCGCTGCCTTTCCGCGCATAGACCTGAAACCAGTCGGACAAGACCGGTTCGTGATGAAACGCAAAGCGATCCCCTCTGGACTTCGACTGTGCCGCATCCGGCATGAGATCGATCTCTCCGGCCGCCAAGCGGTTGAGTCCCTCCATCCACGTGCCGGAGACAAATTCGATCGCCCACCCCTCCTCAGCGGCAATCCGTGATATGATATCGACAAAAATTCCTTCGGGGGTTCCCGCCTCACTCAACCCCACCTTGGGACTGTTTTCGTAGACCCCGACGCGCACATGCGTTCCAGATGCATGCACCGCGCTTACGGACACGCAAACCGACAAGACCACCCCCCTCATGATATGGCAGACGGCATTCCCAACCCGGCGACCGCCCTCAGCGCTGTCGGCACATCGCACAACATTCCGCTTATCTCCCATACTCATTCCTTTTTTCGACTATTTTTAGTGTGAATGTATATCACCCTGGTCGTAAAAAAGCAATGTTATCTGCACCTCTTTTTCCTGTTGCGCTTTAGTCACGGGTTTGGCAAGGTTGCCCCGGTCTTCTTTCACATCCCGGGCTCAGAACAGGAAGTGCAGGGATTTGATCGGCAACAACATGAGCATGCGAGGCAACGAACCTGAAATGTCACAAAACCTGCTGGATGCGTTGGACGGCTGGAACAGTGTAAAAAGCGCCGAATTGTATGGGGTCGGCGCTTGGGGCCAAGGTCACTTTTCGGTTACGGACGACGGCTTCGCGGCCGTCAACCTGAAAAATGCCACCGGCACGGTCCGCATCAATCTCTCTGACATCGTTCACGGCCTGCACGACCGCGGCATGAGCCTGCCGCTGCTGCTGCGGTTCAGCGACCTGCTGGGCAACCGCATCCGCCTGATCAACGAGTCGTTTAAGAAGGCGATCTCGGATTACGCCTACCAGAATGTCTATCGCGGCGTCTTCCCGATCAAAGTCAACCAGCAGCAGCAGGCGGTCCATGACGTGGTCACGTTCGGCGCCCCCTATCACCATGGACTCGAGGCCGGGTCCAAGGCCGAACTGATCGCCGCGTTGGCCTATATGCGCGATCCGAAAGCCTTTCTGATCTGCAACGGCTACAAAGACGCTGAGTTCATCGATCTCGCGCTCTCGTCGCTCAAGATGGGTCTCCAGACCATCCTGGTTCTTGAAACCACCGACGAACTGAACCTGATTCTGGAACGCTCGGCCGCACTCGGCATACGCCCGCGCATGGGCATCCGCGTGAAACTCTCCAGCCGCGTCGGCGGCAAATGGTCCGAGTCCGGCGGCGAGCGCAGTGTGTTCGGCCTCACCCCGTCGCAGGTGATCGATGTGGTCGACACCCTGCGCGACGTTCAGATGCTGGATTGCCTGGAGCTGCTGCACTACCACCTCGGCTCTCAGGTGCCGAACATCCGCGAGATCCGCGACGCCGTCAAGGAAGCCTCGCGCTTTTACGTCGGCTTGGTCAAAGAGGGCGCGCGCATGGGGATTTTCGATATCGGCGGCGGGCTGGCCATCGATTACGACGGCTCGCATACGAATTTCGCCAGCAGCGCGAATTACGATATTTCCGAATACTGCGCTGACGTGATCGAAGGGATCATGACCGCCTGTAACGAGGCAGAGATCCCGCACCCGGCTGTCATCAGCGAGTCCGGCCGCGCGCTGATCGGCTACTATTCGGTGCTGGTCATCAATGTGCTCGATGCCGCCATTTATGAGGAGAAGGAGTGCCCGGAGAATATTTCCGAGCCGCGCCCCGAGGCACTTGAGAACATGATGTACGTGGCGCGCACGCTGAGCCTCAAAAACCTTCAGGAGTCTTTCAACGACGCGCTCTACTACCGCGAAGAGATCCAGAAAGCCTTCAAGCACGGCGATATCACGCTGCGCCAGCACGCGGCTGCCGACTGCCTGTTCTGGCACATCCTGACGCGCATCCGCGAACTTCTGCCCGGCCTCAAAATCGTCCCCAAAGATCTGCTCGGACTCGACGCCCTTTTGGCGGACGTTTACTACTGCAACTTCAGCGTCTTCCAATCACTGCCCGACGCCTGGGCCATCGACCAGCTCTTCCCGATCATGCCGATCCACCGTTTGACAGAAAAACCCACGCGCATGGCCTGCCTGTCTGACATCACGTGCGACTGCGACGGTCGCATCGATAAATTTATCGACCAGCATGATGTCAAATCCGTGCTGCCGGTGCATGCGTTGCGCAAGGGCGAGCCGTACATGCTAGCCGCCTTTCTGGTCGGCGCGTACCAAGAAACGCTGGGCGACCTCCACAATCTTTTCGGCGACACGAATGTCGTGAGCGTTCAAGTCGATGAAGACGGCGAAATCGAATATGTGCAGGAGTTGCAGGGCGACTCGGTCGGCGACGTGCTCAGTTACGTAGAATACCGTCCCGAACGCCTGATGGAACAGTTCCGCGCTCTGGCGGAGGAGGCGGTCAAAGCCAAACGCATCACGCCTGCCGAACGTCGCGAAATCCTCGCAGCCTACGACAACGGCCTGCGGGGCTACACGTACTTCGAGCAGTGATCTTGAGCGGGAAACCAAATATGTTAAACTGCTGATTCCATGTGAGAGCAGACGTGAATTTGACACGCAGAGATTTTTCCCGCACTTCACTGGCCGCCATGATCGCCGCCAGAAGTTTTCCGTTTGTCGCGCGTGCGCAGGAGGCGCGCCGGTTCCGTATCGTGCTGATCGGTTCAGGCTGGTGGGGCACCAACATTCTGAACACGGCGCTGGATACCGGCGTGTGCGACCTTGCCGCACTCTGCGACGTCGACGAACGCATGCTGGCGCTTTGTTGCGCGAATCTTGCGAAACGCGGCGTCGACCGCCCCAAACTCTACAAAGATTTCCGCGAGTGCCTAGCCTCCGAAAAACCCGACATCGCCCTGATCGCCACACCGGACCATTGGCACGCCCTGATCATGATCGAAGCGTGCCGGCAAGGCGCCCACGTCTATGTCGAGAAGCCCATCAGCCACACGATCCTCGAAGGGCGAGCCATGGTCAACGCCGCCGCGAAATACGGCCGTGTTGTTCAGGTCGGGACACACCGCCGCGCCTCGCCGCACAACCAGAGCGCGCGCGAATTCATCCGCTCAGGCAAGCTCGGCGCCATCGGACTGATCCGCTGCTTCATCACCTACGGCGGCGGCGCCGAGAAACCTTGGCGCAACAGCGAACCGCCCAAGGGGCTCGACTGGGACTTCTGGTGCGGCCCCGCCCCGCTGCGCCCCCATTGCGGCGACATCCAGAACGCCTGGGGCGGCGGCCTCCACCCGCGCGGGTTCCGGAATTTCATGGATTACGCCAACGGCCAGCTCGGCGACTGGGGTATCCACTGGCTCGACCAAGTGTTGTGGATCACCGGACTCAAACACCCGGTCTCCTGCCACTCGACCGGCGGCCGTCTGATCCGCGGGCCGGTGATCCTGACCGATGCGGAACAGACCAGCGACGCACCGGATATGCAGGTCGCAACATGGCGCTTCGCCGAGGGGCCTGCCGTCACCTGGGAGCACCGCCTCTTCGCCGGAAATCCGCACGAAAAGGGCGAGAATGTCGGCGTCTATTTTTGCGGGCAAAAAGGCGTGTTTCATCTGGGCTGGACGCAGGGCTGGAGTTTCTATCCCTCGAACCGCAAAGAGCCGGTCATCCATGAAGACGCCGCACTCAACCAGCCGGACGGCCAGAACATCAAGGAACTCTTCGCCGACTTCTTGGACGCGATCCGCACCGGACGCAAGCCGCTGTGTGACATTGAAGGCGCCCATCGGGCCACGACCCTCTGCTTGCTCGGCAACATCTCCATGAAGCTCGGCCGCAGCGTGATGTGGGAGGGTGAAAAAGAAACAACCGGCGACCCCGAAGCGGACAAACGGCTGCGACGCACCTACCGCGGCGCGTGGCAATATCCTGACGTTACGTAATTGAAATCGGATCGATCCATGACGCGCATACGCATCCCTTACCACACGTCCGCCCTGGAAGCGGATCTCCCGCCCGAATGCCAGACGGTGATTTTGACGCCATCCTGCCACGCCGCCACGGATGCCCGGCCTCCATCCATCGACGAGCAGCGCCAGCGTGTCGAGCGCGCACTTGACCAGCCCATCGGTTCGCCGCCGCTTGAAGCACTCGCGGCCGGCAGGGCGACCGCCACGATCATCACCAGCGACCATACGCGTCCGGTGCCCAGCCGCATCACGCTGCCGCTTCTGCTTGAGCGCCTGCGCCGCGGTAACCCCGCGATCGACATTCGCATCCTCGTGGCCACCGGCTGCCATCGGGCAACAACACCCGATGAACTGCGCGAGAAATTCGGCGAGGAGGTTGTGCGTCGCGAAACGTTCCTGATGCACGACTGCACCGACACCGAGAGCCTGCGCCAACTCGCGCGCCTGCCCTCCGGCGGCGAACTCTGGCTGAACCGCGCGGCGCTGGACACCGATCTGCTGGTGGCGGAGGGCTTCATCGAACCCCACTTTTTCGCAGGCTTTTCCGGCGGCCGCAAAAGCGTGCTGCCCGGCATCGCCGGCCGCGCCACCGTACTCGCCAACCACTGTGCCGCCTTTATCGCCGACCCGCGCGCCCGTGCCGGCAGCCTGGAAGGTAACCCGATTCACCGCGACATGCTCTTTGCCGCGCAACAGGCGCGCCTGGCCTTCATTCTCAACGTCACGATCAATGCCGACAAGAGCATTCGCGCCGCCTTTGCCGGCCACCCCGAGGAGGCGCACGCCGCAGGCTGCCGCCAACTCGCGAGCGAGGTCGCCGTCCCCCGCACGCCCGCCGACATCGTGATCACCGGCAACGGCGGCTATCCGCTCGACCAGAACATCTATCAGGCCGTCAAGGGCATGACCGCCGCCGAAGCCTGCTGCCGGCCCGGCGGCACCCTGATCATGGTGGCGGGGTGCTGCGACGGCGCGGGCGGCGAACACTTTTTCCGGGCGCTGGCCGAAATGAAAAACCCGCAGGAACTGCTGGCCGCGATCAGGCGCGTGCCGCAGGACAAGACCGCTCCCGATCAATGGGAAGTCCAAATCCTCGCGCGTATCCTGGCCAAGCACCGCGTGATCTTAGTCAGCGATGTTTGCGACGCGGCCGTGATCCGGAGTATGGGCATGGAGGCGGCGAAAAGTCTGCCAGAAGCGATCGACATCGCGCGGCGTGCGACGTCTCCGGACGCGCGCGTGACCGTCATTCCGGATGGTGTATCCGTTATTGTGGAGAACACGTGAGATGCGAATCCTAGTCTGTATCAAACAAGTCCCCGGCACAACGCAGGTGGACATCGATGAAAAAACCGGCGTGCTGAAGCGCGACGGCGTCGAATCAAAAATCAACCCGTACGATCTGTACGCGATCGAGACGGCGTTGCGCCTCAAGACGCACTGGCCCGAGGCCACGACCCTCGCGCTCACCATGGGCCCGCCGCAGGCTGAACAGTCGCTGCGCGAAGCGCTGATGATGGGCATCGACGAAGTGGCCCTGATTTCCGACCGCGCATTCGCCGGCTCTGACGTCCTGGCGACCGCCTACACGCTGTCGCAGGCCATCCAGGCCATCGGAGACACCGGCATCATCATCTGCGGCCAGCAGACCACGGATGGCGACACCGCGCAGGTCGGCCCGGAAATCGCCGAATTCCTGAACATCCCCCACGCGACCAACATCAGCGCCATCCCTGAATGCCAGGCTCGCGCGGTGACTGTGCAGGTCGATCTCCCCGCCACCGAAGAGACCATCCGCCTACCGCTGCCCTGCCTGCTCTCCGTCAACAAGGGCATCCACACGCCCCGCCTGCCCTCGTTCAAACGCAAGAAAGAGACGCGCGGGGTTGCGGTGCGCCGCATGACGCTGGCTGACTTTCCGGACACCGACCCTGACCATTACGGTCTGAACGGCTCGCCGACCAACGTGGTGCGTATCTTCCCGCCGGAACACCATGTCACCCGTGAAACGTGGGAAGGTTCGTCCGGCGAATTGGCCGGACGGCTCTGCGCCTATCTGCGCGAGGCAAAATTTTTGGTTTAGGAACTCATCATGGCAGAACTCATCGTCCATCAAGAAAAAATCCCTGATCTCGCACATGTCGCCGACCTGTGCCCGTTCGGCGCCATCGAGGTCAACGCGAACCGCGTCAGCATCTCGCCGGCGTGCCGCATGTGCAAGCTCTGTATCAAGAAGGGCCCTCCCGGAGCTTTTGAACTCGTTGACAGCCGACGGGTGTCGATCGACAAGAGCGCGTGGCGCGGCGTCGCGGTCTATATCGACCAAACCGAAGGCGAGATCCATCCGGTTTCACTGGAACTGGTCGGCAAAGCCTGCGAACTGGCCGGCAAGATCGGACAGCCGGTCTACGCGCTGCTGGCCGGACACCGCCTTGCCGCTTTGACCGAAGAGCTGCGGCATTACGGCATCGATACGATCACGGTCTACGACCACCCGCAACTGGAGCACTTCCGCATCGAGCCCTACACGGCGGTTTTCGAAGACTTCATCAACCGCTGCAAACCCTCTACCGTGCTGGTCGGCGGCACGGCGATCGGCCGCTCGCTGGCACCGCGCGTGGCCGCGCGCTTCCGCACCGGCTTGACCGCCGACTGCACCTTTCTGGATATGCAGACCAACACCGACCTCGACCAGATCCGGCCGGCGTTCGGCGGCAACATCATGGCGCATATCCGGACGCCGCGCCACCGTCCGCAGTTCGCCACCGTCCGCTATAAAATCTTTTCAGTGCCTCAACGCCGCGCAGAGCCGGGCGGCGATGTGATCGCCGTGACGCCGAGCGCC
The DNA here is from genome assembly GCA_017999015.1 of Kiritimatiellia bacterium. Lineage (GTDB taxonomy): Bacteria > Verrucomicrobiota > Kiritimatiellia > RFP12 > UBA1067 > DUPH01. Next base: position 1,577 of record JAGOBZ010000038.1, on the reverse strand, counting down.
GCGATGCTGGCCTCCAGCATCGAAACGCTGTCGTCCCACCGCAAAGAGCCGGTCAAGAACATCGAAAACGCCGATGTGTTGGTCGTGGCCGGCCAAGGCATCCAACGGCGCGAAAATCTCGGCCTGCTGCAACAGCTCGCCGACCGTCTGGGCGGCATGGTGGGCGGAACCCGGCCGGTCATCGAAGCCGGCTGGCTGGAGCCGCGCCGCCAGATCGGACTCAGCGGACGCACAGTCAAACCCAAGCTGATCATCACCTGCGGCGTGTCGGGGTCGATCCAGTTTGTCGCGGGTATGAGCGGCGCCGAAAAGATCATCGCCATCAATATCGATCCGGATGCCTCGATTTTCAAAATCGCGCACACCGCGATGATCGGCGACGTTTGCGAAATCATCCCGGAACTTTTGAACACGCTTGCGAAGGGAGACCACGCCCATGTCTGAGTCGCCGTTTAACCGTCTGACCGAAGCCGACATCACCGCTCTCAAATCCATGGTGGAGCCGGACGGCCGAGTCACGCCGCGCGAGGCAATCCATGAGGACTACAGCCACGACGAAATGGGCGCGGTGCATCATTTCCCCGATGTCCTGGTCGAGGCCGTGTCCACCGAGCAGGTCGCTGCCGTGCTGCGCTACGCGAACGACCGCCGCCTGCCGGTGACGCCGCGCGGGCAAGGCACCGGTCTGGTTGGTGCCGCGGTCGCCCTCTACGGTGGCATCATGCTGAGCACCGCGCGCATGAACCGGATCCTGGAACTGGACGAGGACAACCTCACGCTCACCGTCGAGCCCGGTGTGCTGCTGATGGACATCGCCAAGTTTGTCGAAGAACACGATCTCTTCTATCCGCCGGACCCCGGCGAGAAGAGCGCCTCGATCGGCGGCAACATCAGCACCAACGCCGGCGGCATGCGCGCCGTCAAATACGGCGTGACGCGCGACTACGTGCGCGGTCTCGAAGTGGTCCTTGCCAGTGGCGACGTCATCGAGGTCGGCGGCAAGATCGTCAAAAACAGCTCGGGGTACGGCGTCAAGGATCTGATCGTCGGCTCCGAAGGCACACTCGGCTTCGTGACGAAAGCCATCCTTAAACTGCTGCCCCTGCCCAAGAAGGCCATCAGCCTGCTCGTGCCTTTCGATGATCTCGCGACAGCCATCGAAACGGTCCCCGTCATCATCCGCTCCAAGTACATCCCGACAGCGATCGAGTACATGGAAAAACCGGTGATCCTCTGCGCCGAACAGTATCTGGGCAAAAAATTCCCCGACCACTCGTCCGACGCCTACCTGCTGCTGACGTTCGACGGCAACAGCCGCGAAGAGGTCGAGGCCATCTACGAGAAGGTCGCCGAGGTGTGTCTGCAGGCCGGGGCCAAGGATGTGCTCATTTCCGACACCGACGAGCGTCAGGTCTCGATCTGGAGCGCGCGCGGAGCCTTTCTCGAGGCGATCAAGGCCTCGACCTCCGAAATGGAAGAGTGCGATGTGGTCGTGCCGCGCAATCACGTGGCGGAATTTGTCAAATACACCAAGCAGGTCGAACGCGATGTCGGTGTGCGCCTGAGCGGTTTCGGCC
>JAGOBZ010000478.1 GCA_017999015.1 Kiritimatiellia bacterium | reverse complement strand
GCGAGACCGCCCTACAGGTTTCACGTCTCGCGTTCGTGTTCCATGCGCCTGAGCCGGTCGCCGGTTACGCCAACGCCTGAGGGCCCGACGCGCGAATGAGCAAGACGAGGGCCGACCGCTTATCCTGCTCGGTTCCCGGTGGACGGCGCTACTCGACGCCGGCGATGCGGAAGGTCTGCAGAGCGCGGCCGATCTTGATCTCGAACGTTGCGCCGAGCCGTTTGCCGAGCACGGCCTTGCCGAGCGGCGACGCGGCGGTGACGATGCAAACCTCCACGCCGTCCACCGCCACCTGCTCGCCTCCTCCTCCCGGACAGAAATAGAGCGTGCGGACATTCCCGGCGGCCGACTCCAACCGCACCAGCGAGCCGTGCTGAATCACGCTTTCGCGGGTCAACTCCTTGACCGAAAGAGCCTGTAGCCGATCGAGCGCGAAACACAGTTCCTCCACACGCTGCGACTGCCCGCGCGCCAAGTACGAGCTTTCAAGACTGAACGTGTCGTACTTGCTCTCGGCGCGGTGGGCCTCATCCGTGGCCATGGAGATGGAATTCCTGACTGCGGCAGAGATCTCTTCCAACTCGGCCGACAGCTTCTCGACGAAACGCTGGTGGACGTCCTTTTTGGTCATGCGCATAAGGTAGCGGCGCAACGCCCGAAAGTCTACCGTTGACTTCGGCCGCCCCACTCCACTAACAAACGGGTGGCCGGGCATGCAGACGCATGCCCCTTTCGGTGCGGCGCTTGGTCATGCTCCGTATCATACGCATTCGGTGTGAAAGAACTGCTGGCGTGCGCTCTCCCATCGCAATCCGTTTACAGGGGCTTCGGCGGCATGGTGTCGGGCATTCCCAGCGCGGCGTATTTTGACCGTGCGAGATCCATGTATTCGAGTTCCACCACGTTCTCGTCCCGGATGCCGATCGACCGGAGATACCTGTGGCGGTCGGCTACGTCCTGGCCGTCCGTGCAGCCGGGAACAACCAGCATCCTGACTTCGAGCTTCGCCCCGGCTTTGACCAGCAGCTTGAGATTATCCTTGATGAGGCCGTTCGGGACACCCGTGTGCGTCTTATGACGGTCAACGTCCTCGGCCTTGAAGTCAGGGAGCCAAAGGTCGACAAGCGGCAGCATCCTCTCGACCGCGACGGGCGGGGCGTAAAGTGACGTGTCGAGGCAGGTGTGGAAGCCCTCGGCCTTGAACGCCCGGAAAAGTTCCTCTGCCCACTCCCAGAAAAAGAGCGGCTCGCCGCCCGAAAGCGTCACGCCGCCGCCGGACTGTTCGTAAAACACCCTGTCTTCGCACGCCTTTGCGACGATGTCGGGGATGGACATGGGCTTTCCGTAAAGCTTCAGCGCGCCTGTCGGGCAGGCGGCTTCGTCCATCGTACAGGTTTCATGATGCTGGCATTTGTCAGGGAAGCGCGCCCACTGGGGTTTCGAACCGATGGACTCCGGATTGTGGCACCACCGGCATTTGAGCGGGCAGCCCTTCACAAAGAAGGTTGTGCGGAGGCCCGGGCCGTCGTGGACGGCCATCCGCGTCGCGTCGAGCATCAGCGGCGTTTTCATCGTGTCGGCCTTTCTGTCACGGTTTGGCCTGCGCTTCCGCAGTGGCGAGGAAGTGGAGCTGCTCGCGGCGGGACAGGGCGTTCCAGCGCACGTTCCAGCCGCACACGCGCACCTGCAGGTCCGGATAGTTTTCCGGGTGCGCCATCGCGTCGCGCAGCGTGGACGGATCGAAACAGTTCAGGTGGATGCTCTGTCCGCCCATCTCGAAGTAACTCCGGAGAAACGCGGCGATGCCGGCCGCGCCGAACGACGCCTTCGCCAGCGACGCCGGCAGGATCACGTCGGCGATGTGTCCGTCCGCCGACTCCGCCAGATCGAGCTTCGCGTTGGAGAGCAGAAGCGCGGTCGGACCCTCCTTCCCGCAGCCTGCGGTGGCGCTGTTGTTGCGCGAGATCGGCGTCTTCGCCTTGCGGCCGTCCGGCGTCGCGGCCGTGCAGTAGCCGAAAGGCTTGTCGAGGTCGATGGACCAGAACCCCGCCTGGAACGTGCCGCCGTGTCCGTTGGGCTCGGCGTTGATGCGCGCGGCGACGGCGTCGAAGACGCATTTCGCGGGCCGATCGGCGCGGTCGTCGTTGTTGCCCCACTTGGGCGCGGCACGGACGGCTCTCAGCCGGAGATCTTCGCGGTCCTTCCAGTCCGCGCGCAGAATCTCCCCCAACTCTGCCATCGTCACGAGCTTCTTCTCGTCAACAAGAGCACGCACCGCCGCGAGCGAATCAGCGACCGTGCCGATGCCGCCGCACATGATGCCGCTCTGATTGTATCTGCACCCGCCCTGCGAAGAATCCTTCGCCTTCTCGATGCAGTCCCGATAGCCGCCGGACATGAACGGCGCGGGGTTGAGATCGTACCATGACCGTTCGCACAGGCGCGCTGTCTCGACAGCGGACGTGATCATGGCGTCAAGCTGGCGCAAGTATTCGCGCTCGAAAGCCTCCGCGTTCTCCGGCAGCGCGCAGGCCGGCCCCACCGGGAAACCCGCGAAGTCCTTGCCGTTATTGAAGACCGCCTCGAGCGGCTTCGCGAGGTTCACTTCCGCCGCCATCGACGCGACGATCTCGCGCCCTTGGATGCCCGGCTCGTAACAGCCCACCAGCACGTACTGAACGATGTCCTCCGCAGACTTCCCCCGGCGTCGGAACATCTCGCCCAGAACCTCTTCGTTCGCGAAGACGATGGAGGTCCGTCCATTCGCGAGGCATCGCGTCACCTTCTCAAGCTGTTCGCGCGGCGTTTTCTTTCCGAAGCGGTACGTCAGCTTGGGATTCGGGCGGTTCAGTTCGTCATGAAGCTCGAAGGCGAGTTCGGTGAGTTCGTTCCAGACGGGGACGCCCTCCGTGTCATAGCCGCCGAAGCCGATG
>JAGOBZ010000477.1 GCA_017999015.1 Kiritimatiellia bacterium | reverse complement strand
CACGTCCCATCAGGCGGGCGATTATATCACCATGGAGGTGGCCTGCCGCGAAGGGCTCAAGGCCGGCACCGCCGATGAACTCTGGCACTACAATCTGGCCTGCGCGCTGGCGCTCCAAGGCAAGCGCGAGGAAGCCCTGGACGCGCTCGATCAGGCGATTACACTCGGTTTCCTCGATTTCGAACACGTCGCGCAGGATCCGGACTTCGCAGCCCTGCACGGCACCGAGGCTTTTGACGAGCGCATCACCCGCATGCGCGAACGGAGCGACGGCATCGACGGGGAACCGCGCCTGCCTGCCGCCCTGGCGCCCAATGCCGAAGGCACCGTCATGCAGAGCGCGTCCAACACGCTCTGGAGCTTCGACGCCGCCCTGTTCCACACGCGGGTTCTGCTGCCCTCAAATCCGCCGCCAGCCGCTTATCAAGGCCCCGAAGCCGCGCAGATCAATGCCTGGCTGCGCGAGGGCACGGCGGCCGGCGCGTCCGGTCTGCTCTATGTGAACCGCGACAACGACACACAGGCTTTCGACCTCGCGCGCTTCCCCGGCATGGCGCGTCTCGGTTATGCGCCGGACGTGATCGACCGGAAGCTTTCGATCGGCCTGCCGAACACGCTCTTCTCGCAACCGGGACACGACGCGCTGGTGCCGGTCATCGGCCACTCCGCCATGGGCTATCTGAACTCCGCCTACTGGCGCAGTCAGCCGCGCGCGGTCTGCTGCGACCGCGAACAAGCCGTGCGGCAGCCGATCCTGCTGCTCGGCAACCAGCTCTTCTTCTACCCCGCGTTCAGCGATTACACCATGCAGGGCGGCGACCTTTTTCCGGCCAACCTGCCCTGCTTCATCGCGGTCGCGGGACAAAGCGGCGCTGAACGGCCGTTCGTCGCGGCAGCGGCAGCCGCCCTCGCCGCGATGCGGCCGGAGACGCGCACCGAGTTGGCACGACACGGCCTGCTCATGCCTGCGCTCTCCATGCTCTTCCGTGCCTCGCAGAAAACCCTGCGCAACCGGCGCGACTATCTGACCGGACGGGCACATCCGGCCGCCTTCGACGGCAGCCGTTTGGACACCGCGCGACTGATCGAGCTGGCGCATGCGCTGACCACCAACGACCTGCCGCCGCTGGTGCTGATCGACGTGCGCCGCGAAACGCCGATGCGCGCCGGACTCGATTTTTTTGACATCGCCGACACCGAACAGCTCTTCGACACGCCCGTGGCGGTCGCGCGCGTTTTTCGCGGCATCGCCCGCACCCGCGCCTACGAGATTCACGCGCAGTGCGCGCGGGCCGACGCCCGGCTCCACTGGGTCGTGCTGCACGGCGATCCGGCCAAAGTGACCTTCACGCCCTCGCCGACCAACGCCGCGCGGGTGACCGTCACGGTGGCCCATCACGCGCCTTTCGACACCCCGCTCGACAGCGACACGCACATCCGCACTGCCCGCGTCGACATCGGCGTGATCGCGGAGACGGCCGCGACCTTCTCCATGCCGGCGATTCTCAGCATCTATTTCCTGGCGAACGAATATCGGCTCTACACTGCGGACGGGCGCCCGCAGGTCATCGACTACTCGCGGCCGCAAGCGGGTTACACCGATCCCCTGCTGAGCGTCACGCGCCGCTGGAAAGACGTCTTCGACTACGACGCGCAGGGCGGCCTCCTCGGTTGGCGGCGCTTCCGCGGATTCAATACGGAATATTTTACCGCCCACGGCCACCGCGCTGTTGAATTCGATGCATCAGGGCGCGTAACGCGCGCCCATCTCATTCGCTATCTGCCGCGCAAAACGCGGGACGAAGAGGGCAGCGAGAGCTTGCCCGAGTTGGCGCAGGTCGATGACACGGTGTCGGTCGCCTACCGGTACGACTCGAAGGACGACCGCGTGGGCGCACCGGATCTCACGACGCTGACGCGGGAGCCCCCGCCGCCTGAGCCGGCTGTTTCTCCTTGAACGCGCGCGGCACGACCAGAACCGGACAGGTCGCCTTGCGCACCACCTTGCCGGTCACGTTTCCGAGCAGCCACTGCGTGATCGCACCGCGTCCCTGGCGCCCCACCACAATCAGGTCCGAACCGTCTTGAGCGGCAAAATCGAGGATCATCCGCGCCGCGTCGCCGATACGCATTTCCACCTCAAACGTCACGCCGGCCGGCACACGCGGGCGGTAATCCGCATCGATGGCCCGGTCGATATCCGCGCGCGCCTTCGCATCCATGTCGCCGACTTCGTAGATGTACCCTTTCCAAAATTGCGCGTCCGGCTCGGGAATCACGTGAAGCAGCGTCAGCGTGCAGCCGACGTTGCGGATCGCGGCGTCAATCGCGAAGTCAAAGGCGAACCTCGCATTGTCGGAGAAGTCCGTGCAGAAGAGGATCCTTCGGTAATGACCGACACGCAAACCCGACTCATTCATGACGTCCTCCTGTCTTTTCTCGTCACTCCAACGCCGCCGGCAACCACGTTGCAAGCTGCGGAAACACCATCAGCAGCGCGCAGGCGACCGCCAGCGCCAGCAAAAAGGGCATGGCACCGCGGAACACCGTCTGCAGCGGCAGACTGCGCTCGATGCCGCTCACGACATACACATTGACCCCGACCGGCGGCGTGATGACGCCCATTTGCGTCACCAGCACGATGATCACGCCGAACCAGATCGGATCATATCCCAACCCGATCACCACCGGATGGAAGATCGGGATCGTGAGCAGGATCAGCGCCAGCGAATCGATAAAGCACCCCGCAACCAGATAGAAGAGGATGATTAAAATGATGATGAAGGTCGAAGGCACCGGCAGATGCGTCAGCCAGCCGGCAAACTGCATGGGCATCCCGGTCACCGCCAGGAAGTGGCCGAACGCGGTTGCCCCGGCCACGATCACCATCACCATGCACGAGGTCCTGATGGTTTCCTGCGCGGCCTGCCAAA